>DATFAJ010000455.1:0-6915 GCA_035254745.1 Candidatus Methylomirabilota bacterium
AGCGCGGTCACCCGCCACGACGGGGCCTCGCGGCGCAGGCGGCGGATCGTGTCCCCGATCCTCACGCGCGACCCTCGAGCGACGCGAGCAGCGCGCGGGCCCAGGGCGCGTCCTTGAGGGTCCAGTCCGCCGGGTTGGCCGGGGCCTTCTCCCCGGGCACGGCCTCGAGGTCGCGCCGGGCCTCCGCGATCCGCCCGCGCTTGATCAGGGTGCGGGCGAGGCCCAGGTGCAGGCCGGTGAAGCGCGGGTCCACCTCGAGGCCGCGCCGGAAGAGCGCCTCGGACTTCTCCAGGTCGCCGCCGAAGAGCCTCGGGACCTCGTAGTAGACGGTGCCGGCCAGCACGTAGGCGGGCGGGAAGCGCGGGTCGAGCTCGAGCGCGGTCTCCATGCCCCGCTTGACCTCGGGGAGCAGGAACAGCGAGCGGAGCACTCCCTTGGTCTGGCCCCAGCGTGCCGCGTTGGTGGCGTACCAGAAGTCGGCGCGGGCGTTGCGGGGCGCCGCCTCCGCGGCGCGGCGGGCGGCCTGGCGTCCCTGCTCGTACGCGGCGAGCTTGTCCTCCGTGGTCGTGGCGCGGATGTCGCCCGCGAGGAACGCGATCTGGGCGAGCGCCAGCAGGTTCTCCACCTGCGGGTCGCTTTCCACCGCGCGGGTCATCGCCGCGCGCAGCGTGTCGATCCGCGCCGGATCCTCGTGGTAGCGGGAGGCGAGCGCGCGCACCTCGGCGGCGAGGGGAGACTGGGCCCACGCCGCGGCGGACGTGCCAACGACCAGCATCATCGCGGCGAGGAGGCGCATCGCGCCCGATGCTAGAGGTGCCGCGGTCGGGCTGTCAACCGCGGCGCGCGCCTGCGCCTTGCGGTGCCGCCGCCCCGCCGGTATGGTAGGGCGCGATGAGGCTCCTGGCCGCGGGCGCGATCGTGGGCTGGCTCTCCGTGATGGGCTTCTTCGCGGCGGTGGTCGCGCCGGCCGCCTTCACCACGCTCGACCGCGAGGCGGCGGGCCGCTTCGTGAGCGCGGTCTTTCCCCGCTACTACGCGGTCGGCGCCGCGCTCGGCGCGCTGGCCCTCGTCGCCCTCCTGGCCCGGATCCTCCTCGGGCGCGGGCATCCGACCTGGGTGGCGCTGGCGCTGGTCCTGGTGATGCTCGCGAGCACGCTCTACGCGTGGCTGGTCGTGCTGCCCGCGGCCCACGCGGCCCGCGAGGCCCTACGCTTGGCCGCGCCCGCGCCGGGCGCGGTCTCCACCGAGACCCTCGCCTTCGCGCGGCTGCACCGCCTGTCGAGCGCTCTGAACGGGGCGAGCATGCTCGCCGGAGTGCTGGGCCTGATCGCGGTGGGGTTGCGGCGATGAGCCGGGGATTCGAGCCCCTCGGCCTGGATCACCTGGTGCTGCGGGTGCGCGACCAGGCGGCGTCGCAGCGCTTCTACATCGACGTCCTGGGCTGCACGCTCGACCACGTGAACGAGCCCATCGCGCTGGTGCAGCTGCGCTTCGGCGCGCAGCTCATCGACCTGCTGCCCGGCGAGCGGGCGGAGGGGGGCGGGCTGGACCACTTCTGCCTGTCGATCCGCTGCCCCGACCTGGCCGCGGTCCGGGACGGCCTGCGCGCCCGCGGCGTCACCGTCGACGGCGACGTGGTGCAGCGGCGTGGCGCCTTCGGGACCGGGCCCTCGCTCTACGTGCAGGACCCGGACGGCTACCGGATCGAGCTCAAGCCCCGCTGATCGCGAGCGTCAGCAAGGCGCTCACCAGGCGATCGGTCGCGACCGCCCCACCCTCGGTCGCGGCCTGCAGCAGGCAGCCCTCGGCGGCTCCCACGATGATCGCGGCCACCGCGCCCGGGTCCAGGTCTCGCCGGAAGCCGCCGGACCTCGCCCCCTCGGCCAGGATGTCCTCGAGGGAGAGGCGGATGTGCTCGCGCTGCCAGGCCAGGGTCAGCCGGAACTGCTTGTCGTGCCGGGCCCGAGCCCAGCCGGTCAGGAAGAGCCCCGAGAAGTCGGGATCGCCCTCGCCATAGGCGGCCAGCAGTAGACGCACGGCGCGCTCGAGGCGGACCCGCGGAGGGTCGGGGGCCCGCGCGACGCGGGCCAGCGCGGTGACGATGGGCAGGCCGCGCTGCTCGACCTGGGTCGCCGCGGAGCCCGCCGGGGGCGCGAGGGTCGGTGAGGGTGGAGTCGCGACCGGCGGCGGCGCCGGGGCCGCGGCCCGCGCGGCGCGGGCCCGCCGACGACGGGCGCGGCGCCGCCGGGGGACGGCGGGCTTCTTCCGCTTCTTCACATCTCCGTCACCCGCGGGGGCGTCAGTTCCCCGACGACACGAACTGGAAGGACTCGATCTCCACGCGGAAGCGGCGCTCGGAGCCGGGGGAGGACAGGCGCACCTCGAACGGGCTCGAGCCCCGCGAGGGGACGACCCCGAAGACGAAGGCCCGCCCGCGGCTGACCACGCGGCCGTTCTCGTCGAGCCCCTCCACGCTCACGATGACCCGCTCGCAGGCGCTGCTCGCGCCGTTGCGTACCTCGCCGTACACGAGCACGCGGCCGCTGCCGACCCGCTCGGTGGTGAAGCTCACCGCGAGGCGCGAGGGGGACTGCGGCGAGTAGGTCTGCGCCGCGACCGTCGCGCAGAGCGAGACCCACACCAGCGCGGCGACCAGGAGGCGTCGAGCGATCATTCGTACCGCAGGGCGTCGATGGGATTGAGCCCGGCCGCCTTCCGCGCCGGGTAGAAGCCGAAGAAGATGCCCACCGCGGCCGCGAAGCCGAAGGCGATGAGGACCGCGTCGATCTGGAGCACGGTGCGCCACTCCGCGAAGTAGGCGATCGCGTAGGAGCCGAGCAGGCCGGCGCCGATGCCGATGGCGCCGCCGATCAGCGACAGGGTCACCGCCTCCACCAGGAACTGGGCCAGGATGTCGCGCCCGCGGGCACCCACCGCCATGCGCAGGCCGATCTCCCGCGTCCGCTCCGTCACCGAGACCAGCATGATGTTCATGATACCGATCCCGCCCACCAGCAGCGAGACCGACGCGATGGCCGCGAGCAGCACCGTGAGGACCCGGGAGGCCGCCTCCTGGGACTGGAGCACCTCGGCCAGGTTCCGGAGGTTGAAGTCGTCCTCCTGGGAGGGCTGGATCTTGTGGCGCTGGCGCAGCAGCTCCCGCACCTCGTTCTCGGCCGCCTTCATGAGTGGGGCCTCGCGCACCTTGATGGTGATCGCGCCGACCGCGCGCCCCTTGGCCTGGTTGCCGCCCAGCACCTTGGTCTTGGCGGTGCTGATGGGGATCAGGATCTGGTCGTCCTGGTCCTGGCCCCAGGTGGTCTGGCCCTTGCGGTCCAGCACCCCGATGATGGTGAAGGGCACCTTCTTGATCCGGATCACCTGGCCGAGCGGATCCTCCTCCCCGAACAGGTTGCGGGCGACGGTCTGGCCAACCAGCGCGACCTTCGACGCGCCGTCCACCTCCTCCTGGGTGAGCATCCGGCCCTCGATCACCTCCCAGTCGCGGGCCGGGAAGTACTCGGGGGTGACCCCGAGGATGCCGGTCCACCAGTTGAGGTTCGAGTAGACCACCTGCGCGTTGCCGCGCACATACGGGGCGACGACCTCGACGAGCGGGATGTCGCGCTGGACGGCCCAGGCGTCGTCCTCCGAGAGGGTCGCCTGGGCCCCGGCCCCGAGCCGCACCCCGGAGACGTTCACGGTCCCGGGCCAGATCACGATGATGTTGGCCCCGAGGCTCTGGATCTGCTCGGCCACGCGGGCCTGGGCGCCTGCGCCCACCGCCACCATGGTGATGACCGCGCCCACCCCGATCACGATGCCGAGCATGGTGAGGGCGCTGCGCATCTTGTTGACGCGCAGGGCCCTCACCGCGATCCGGGCGCTGGCCAGGACGTTCACGTCGGGGTCACCTCGGTCTCCACGTCTTCCTCGTCGGAGGCGTCTCCGCTGGGCAGGGTGGCGAGCAGCTCGCGGGCGACCAGCCGCCCGGCCACCGGCTCGTCCCGGGTGAGGTGGCCGTCGCGGAAGCTGAGGACGCGGCCGGCGTAGCGCGCGATGTCCGGCTCGTGGGTCACCACCACCACCGTGATGCCCTCGCGATTGAGGTCCTGGAAGAGGGCCATGATCTCCACGCTCGTCCGCGAGTCGAGCGCCCCGGTGGGCTCGTCGGCCAGGATCAGCACCGGATCGTTGATCAGGGCCCGCGCGATCGCGACCCGCTGCTGCTGGCCGCCCGAGAGCTGGGCCGGGTGGTGGTGCTCCCGCTCGGAGAGCCCGACCGCGGCGAGCTTGGCGCGCGCGCGCCCCTGGCGGTCGCGGGGCAGGGCCGCGCTGTAGAGCAGCGGCAGCTCCACGTTCTCGAGCGCGGTGGTGCGGGGCAGCAGGTTGAACGTCTGGAAGACGAAGCCGATCTTCTCGTTCCGGACGCGGGCGAGCGCGTCGCGACCCATGCGCGAGACGTCGAGCCCGTCCAGGCGGTAGAGTCCCGCGCTCGGGGTGTCGAGGCAGCCGAGCAGGTTCATGAAGGTCGACTTGCCGGAGCCCGACGGTCCCATCACCGCGACGAACTCGCCGGGCTCGATGGTCACCGAGATCCCGCGGAGCGCGTGGATGCGGCGCGAGCCCAGATGGTAGTCCTTGACCACCTCCACCGTCTCGATGAGGGCCTGGACCACGTCAGAGCCTGAGGCGCGGGGCCGCACCCGGCGACGGTCGGTCGCCCGGCAGCGCGACGCCCACGATCACCAGCTGGCCTTCCTTGATCTCGCCGCGGACCACCTCGGTGTAGGTGCCGTCGCCGATGCCGAGCTGCAGCGACAGCGCGGCCGGCTTGCCGTCGGGGCCGACGATCCACACCCGTCCGGCCGGGCCCCCGCCGCCGCGCCCGCCTCCGCCCGGCCCACCGCCGGGCCGGGCCGGACGCTCGCGCTCGGCGGCCTCGACGCCGGCGGGGCGGAAGCGAAGCGCCGCGTTGGGCACCTGCAGCACGCCCTCCTTCTGGTCGATGATGATGCGCACGTTCGCGGTCATGCCCGGCAGGAGCCGCTGGTCCGGATTCTTGGCGCTCACCACCACATCGTAGGTGACGACGTTCTGCACGACCAGCGGCGCCTTCCGGATCTGCACGACCTCGCCGGAGAAGGTGCGGCCCGGGAAGGAGTCCACCGTGAAGGTGGCGGCCTGGCCCACCTTCACCCGCCCCACGTCCGCCTCGTCCACGTTCGTGTCGACCTGCATGTTACGCAGGTCCTGGGCGATCGTGAACAGGGTCGGGGCCTGGAGGCTCGCCGCCACCGTCTGGCCGACGTCCACCGTGCGCCCGACCACGACGCCGTCGACCGGCGCGCGGATGAACGTGTGATCCAGGTCGACCTGCGCCTGCCGCTGGGCCGCCTCGTTCTGCGCCACCTGCGCGACCGCGTTCTTGAGCATCGCCTCGGCCACGCGCAGCTGCGCCTCAGCCGCGGTCACCGCCGACCCCTGCGCGCGCTCCTGCGCCCGGGAGGCCTCGAGCTGGGCCTCCGCGGAGTCGTAGGTGGCCTGGGCGGTGTCCTCGTCGGCCTGCGCGATGAGCCCGCGCTGCCGGAGGTCGCGATTGCGGCCGAGCGTGCGATTGGAGTCGACCACCGTGACCTGCGACTTGGCGGTCTGGGCGCGGGCGGCGGCCAGCGCGGCGCGGGCGTTCTCGAGGTCGGCCCGGGTCTTCTCCACCGCGGCCTGCTGATTCAGCACCGAGGCCCGGGCCGCGTCCACCTGGGCCTTCGTCTGGTTGACCTTGGCCTCGAAGGTGTCGGGATCGATGCGGGCGATGACCTGGTCCTTCTTGACCAGCGAGTTGAAGTCCGCGTAGAGCTCCTTGACCTGCCCCGACACCTGAGAGCCGACCTGCACCGTGATCACCGCGTTGAGCGTCCCGGTGGCCGACACCGCGGCGGTGAGCGGCCCCCGCGAGACCGCGACGGTCCGGAACGCGGGCCTGGCCCCGATGCCCTGGGTGTAGAGGTAGCCGCCGGTGATCGCGCCCGCGATCACCACGATCAGCCCGATCCAGAGGAGACGGCGCTTCATGATGATGTGACGCGGGGTCGGCGGGCGGTATTCCTAACGCCGGCCGAGCGCGCGCTCCAGCCGCGCGATGGCGATCCGGTAGTCGGAGAGCGCCTGGGCCTGGTCGGACTGGGACTGGGTGAGGGCCAGCTGCGCGTCGGTGAGCTCGATGATGTTGGCCACCCCCGCGTCGAAGCGCCCCCGGGCGAGCTGGTAGTTCTCCTCCGCGGACTCCACCGCCTTCTGGGCGGCCCCGATGCGCTCCTCGGCCTCTCCGAGATTGAGGTAGGACTGCTCCACGTTCTGCCAGACCTGCAGCTCGGTGTCACGCACCCGCGCGCGAGCGGCCTCCACGTTCGCCTTGGCTTCCTTGTAGCGGGCGATCTTGCCGCCGCCGTCGAAGATCGACCAGCTCAGGTTCAGGCCCACGAGCCACGCGTTGCCCGAGTCGATGAAGCCGCTGGTCGACTGGGGGCCAGCGATGGCGCCGCCCCCTGTGATGCCGTGAAGCTCGTAGGTGCCGCTGGCGGACAGGTTCGGGAAGAAGTCTCGGAAGGTCTGGCGGACGGTGGCGTCTGCGGCGTCGGCCTGGGCCTTGACCTGCCGGTACTCCGGCCGGTTGCGGAGCGCCTCGCCCACGAGCTCGTCGCGGTTGATCGGGAACTGGGAGTAGGAGAGGAGGTCCTTGACCTCGGTCGGCGCGTTGACCGCGATGCCCATCGCCGCGTTCAGGGCCACCCGCGCCAGGTTCACCGCGTTCTGGGCCCGGATGACGTTGACCCGCGCATTGGCCACGTCCACCTCGGCGCGCGTGACGAAGCTCTTGGGCTGGGTGCCGACCTGGAAGAAGCCCTGGGCGCTCCG
>DATFAJ010000456.1:0-3256 GCA_035254745.1 Candidatus Methylomirabilota bacterium
GATGGACGTGGCGCGGAGCGTCGAGGGGGTGCGGGATGTCAAGGCGCGGCAGGTCGACATCCCGCCGATCCCGCCGTTCGTGGCGTAGGCGGGCGCGCCGGCGCGATCAGTTCTTCGAGGAAGGGCCGGCACGCCGACCGGAGTCCTCCGGCACCTCGGCGATGATGACGGTCAGGTCCATCTTCTGCTTCTTGCGGACGATCTGGAGCTGGACGCTCTTGCCGACCCGCGCCTCCGCGACCAGGCGCTGCACGTGCCGGTAGTCCTCCACCGGGGTCTTGTCGAACGCGATGATGACGTCGCCCTGCTCGAGCCCGGCCTGCGCGGCGGGGCTGCCGGTGATGGTGGAGCCCACCACCGCGCCGTTGGTCCCCTCCAGGCCGAGGCTCTGGGCCAGGTCCGGCGAGAGCGGCTGAAGCGCCACCCCGAGCCAGCCCCGGACCACCTTGCCCTTGTCGACGAGCTGGTCGATCACGCGCTTGACCATGTTGATCGGGATGGCGAAGCCGATGCCCTGGCCCGCGGCCACGATCGCGGTGTTGACCCCGATGACCTGGCCCTTCAGGTTGACGAGCGGCCCGCCGGAGTTCCCGGGATTGATCGAGGCGTCGGTCTGGATGAAGTTCTCGTAGGTGGCGATGCCCACGTCCGAGCGGCCGGTGGCGCTGATCACGCCGACGGTGACCGTCTGGTCGAGCCCGAACGGATTGCCGATGGCGATGGCCCACTCGCCGACCCGGAGGGCGTCGGAGTTGCCCAGGGTGGCCACCGTCAGCTCGTGGTCGGGCTGGAACTTCACCACCGCGAGGTCCGTTTTCGGGTCGGTTCCGAGGATCTGTCCGCGGTATTCTCGCTTGTCGGAGAGTCGGATCAGGATCTCGTCGGCGCCCTTGATGACGTGGAAGTTGGTGAGGACCAGGCCGCGCTTGTCGATGATCACCCCGGAGCCGAGGCCGGGCCGGCGAAACTCGGACCGCGAGTCGGGACCCTCGGAGCCGAAGAACTGATTGAAGAAATCACGGAAGAACGGGTCGTCGTTGCCCTGGGGCAGGTTGGGGCCACGCCGGGTCTTCGCGCGCTGGATGGTGCCCAAGTGAACCACCGCGGGCCGCACCTGCTGCGCCACGTCCACGAAGCCCATCTGCAGCGACTCGGCCAGCGCGACGCTGGTGGTCGCCGGCGAGGTGGTCGGGGCGGGCGCGGCGGGATGTCCGAGGTAACCGCGCACGAGGTACCCACCGCCCGCCGCGGCGACCAGCAACGCGGCGACCACGGCGATCAGTACCAGGCGACGGCTCATGTCTGTACTCTAGCAGGGAGCCCACGCGACATCGACCGACGGGGCGACCGACGGGGCGATCGCCCGGGCGACCGGATGATAGCGACTGCCGTCTTTCACTGTCAAGGAAGCCAGTGAGATACCGACACGTCTGGCCCGGCATTCTCCTCCTCGCGGCGCTCGCGCTGCTGCTGGTGGGCCTGCTCCGCTGGGGCGACCATTTCCTGTCGCCCGGGCCGAGCGGCGGCATCCACCGGCTGCTGCAGCTCTGGGCCGCCTCCCGCCCGCCCGACGAGTCGGCCGCGGCCCCGCAGGTCTCCATGCCCTCGCCGCCCGCGACCGACGCCCCGACCGGCTCGTCCGGTACGCCGGCGGCTCCCACGGCCGGCCCGGAGCCGCCCCCGCCGCCGCCCGTCGCCTCGGCTCCGCCGCCGGCTTCCCCATCAGTGGCCCCGCCGGCGCCCGCGCCGGCGACTCCGCCCGCGGCCCCGACCCCGGCCCGCGAGCGGTCCGAGGAGCCCCGCGAGGCGGCTCCAGCCGCGCCGGCTGCCCCGAGCCCGCCCGCTCCGCCTCCGGTCCGCTACGCCCTGGCCCTCGGCACCTTCGCGGTCTCGGAGGACGCCGAGCGCGTCGAGGCCAAGCTCAACCAGGCCGGCTTCTCCACGGTGCGCTTCCGCCAGCAGGTGCCCGCCAAGCTCTTCGCGGTCCTCGTCGCCTCGCTCAAGGACCCGGAGGAGGGGCAGGCCACCATCGAGCGACTGACGAAGGACGGCTACACGCAGAGCGTGCTCCTGGTGGGACGCACCGGGGTCACGGTGCGGGTCGGCGCCCCGACCCCGCTGCGCACCGCGGTGCAGGTGGCCGAGAAGCTGCGCGCCGCCGGCTACGATGCGCGCGTGGCGACCGAGCCAACGCGCGCGGGGCAGGTGAGCCTGCGCCACGGCAACTTCGCCTCGCGGGCCGAGGCCGAGGAGGCGAGCCGCGAGGTCGCGCGTCTCGGTGTCCCGAACGAGGTGATCCAGATCCGCTGAAGTCGCCCGGGTCTCCGCCTGCACAGTTTGACCGGAAAACCGGCGCAAGGGTACTATCGACCATGCCCGCCAGGAAGATCCTCGTGGTCGACGACGAGCCCGAGGTTCGCAAGCTCATGGAGCACTTTCTCACCACCAAGGGCTACGAGGTCCGGCTGGCCGAGAACGGGCGCGTGGGTCTGGCCGCGCTCGACACCTTCACGCCGGACCTGGTCCTGCTCGACATGCACATGCCCGAGATGGACGGCGCCGAGACGCTCCGGGTGCTGGCGCAGCGCGCGCCGGGCCTGCCGGTGATCATGGTCACCGTGAACGAGGACGTGGAGACGACCTCGCGCCTGCTGCAGCTGGGCGCCGCCGACTACGTCCCCAAGCCGTTCAATCTCGAGTACCTCGAGCAGGCGATCAACATCCAGCTCTCCGTGGCGCGCGGATAGCGTCTCGCGCGGCGGGGAGCGGCGGGGGCGGGGGTCCCTCCCGGGAACACGCTGAGTCGCATCCCGTGATCTCGTCTCGTAGGAGCCACGAGATAGGGCGTGTTCCGCTTCGCCATCCCGCAGAAGCCACGGTTCCCGGGAGGGGCCCCCGCCCCCGCCGCCCCCCGCCGCGCGAGACTTGGGGGTTTCCCCCAGCGGAGTCGTACCCTCTACCTGCCGAGAGAGAGGCCGCCGACCGCGGCCTTCAGGTCGGCTAGGGGCGGAGGGTGAGGGTGTCGATGGCGGCGCGGGCGGCGGGGGAGAGGTCGACGAAGCGGAGGCCCGCGGTGTCCTTGCGGGACCACACGACCTCGGCGCGGTCGACGGTCACCGCGGGCGCGCCCGGCTCGAGCTCCATCTGGAGTGTCACCACCTCGCCCGGCTCGAGACGCCGGGGGACCGCGCGCAGGGCGATGCCGGTGCGCGAGAGATCGCTCGCCTCCGCGACCACGGTGAGCTCGCCGTCCGAG
>DATFAJ010000457.1:0-8757 GCA_035254745.1 Candidatus Methylomirabilota bacterium
CGCGTCCACCACCCGGGTCGCCGCGTCCAGATCCCCCGCCACCTCGAACGAGACCACCCCGCCGAACCCCCGCATCTGCTTGCGGGCGATGGCGTGCTCGGGATGGCTCCTCAGGCCCGCGTAGTGCACCGCCGCGATGCGCGGATGCTCGGCGAGGAACTCGGCGATGGCCTGCGCGTTGGCGTTCTGCCGCTCCATGCGCAGCGCGAAGGTCTTGAGCCCGCGCACGAGCAGGTAGGCCGCGAAGGGATCGAGCACCGCGCCGGTGATGCCCTGCAGCCCCCGGATGGCGCCGACCAGCTCGGCCGAGCCCAGCACCGCGCCGGCCAGCAGGTCGTTGTGGCCGCCCAGGTACTTGGTGGCGGAGTGCACGACCAGGTCGACGCCCCACTCGAGCGGGCGCTGGTTGTAGGGCGTCGCGAAGGTCGCGTCGATCACCGTCTTCACCCGGTGATAGCGGCCGATGGCCGCGAACCGCTCGAGGTCGAGGATGCGGTTGTAGGGATTGGTCGGCGACTCGCTCACCAGCACGCGGGTGGTGGGCTTGATCGCGTCCTCGAGCGCCTCGTAGTCCCCAGCTGGCACCGTGGAGACCTCGATCCCGTAGCGCGAGAGGGTCTGGTTCAGGAACTGGCGGGTGCGCCGGTAGCTGTCGTCGGTCACCACCACGTGGGTGCCGCGCGAGAGCATCGCGAAGAGGGCGGTGGTCATCGCGCCCATGCCGCTGCCGAAGAGCAGGCAGTCGCCCGCCCCCTCCAGCGCGGCGAGCTTGGCCTCCGCGATGCGCTGGGTGGGGTTGCCGTAGCGGCCGTACTCGACGCGCTCGATCTTGCCGTCGAAGTGGTCCTTCAGCTCCTGGGTGTTGCCGAACGTGTAGGTCGCGGTCTGCACGATCGGGGTCGCGAGGGAGTTCGCCGGCTTGGGGCGAGGCTCTCCCCCGTGGACCGAGAGGGTGCTGGGCCCCACCGGCTTGTCGAGGGGGTCACGACGCTCGGGCCCACCGCGCTCGCGGCTCCCGCGCTCGTCCATCACGACACCAGGGCCCGCGCCTTCTCGACGTGGCGCGCGATGGTCCGGGCGACGCGCTTGGCGTCGGCGGGTAGCTCGACCGGCTTGTTGCGGTGGGACGGCTTGATGCCCTCGAGTGCGCCCATGTGATAGGCCGCCTTCTGGTCGGCGAACTTGAGCCCGTTCGCGGTCGAGAGGACCACCACCCGCTCCCCGGAGCGGATGACCTTGCGGTCCACCAGCTTCCGCAGTGCGGCGAGGGCCACGCCGGTGTGGGGGCAGTTGAACATGCCGGTGCGGTCGGCGCGGGCCGCCTCGTCGGCCAGCTCCTGCTCGGTCGCCTGCTCGACCACCCCGTTGAAGCGCTGGAGCGTCCGGATCGCGCGCTTGACGGACACCGGGTTGCCGATCTGGATGGCCATGGCCAGGGTGGGCTGGGCGGTGATCGGCTCGAACGTCTTGAAGTCGTTCTGGAACGAGCGGTAGAGCGGGTTGGCCCGCTCGGCCTGGGCCAGGCAGATGCGCGGCAGCCGGTTGACCAGCCCCAGCTCCTGCATCATGAGGAAGCCCTGCCCGAGCGCGTGCACGTTGCCGAGGTTGCCCCCCGGGATCACGATCCAATCCGGGACCTCCCAGTCGAACTGCTGGACGATCTCGATCGCCACCGTCTTCTGGCCCTCGATGCGCAAGCTGTTCATCGAGTTGGCGAGGTAGATGCGCCGCTCCTTGGTGATCTCCTGCACGATCGCCATGCACCCGTCGAAGTCGGTGTCGAGCGAGAGCACCAGCGCCCCGTTGGCGAGCGGCTGCACGAGCTGGGCGATCGACACCTTGTCCTTGGGCAGGAGGACCACCGCGGGGATGCCCGCCGCCGCGCAGTACGCCCCGAGCGCGGCGGACGTGTCACCGGTGGACGCGCAGGCGACCGCGTCGATCGGCGAGCCGCCCGCCATCATCTCCTTGACCACCGAGACCAGCACCGTCATCCCGAGGTCCTTGAAGGATCCGCTGTGGGAGTTGCCGCACTGCTTGATCCACAGGTCCTCGACCCGGAGCTGCTTGCCGTAGCGGTCGGCCCACAGGAGGTTCGAGTTGCCCTCGTACATCGACACGATGTTCTGGTTGTCGATGAAGGGCACCACCCACTCCTTCTTGCCCCAGACCCCGGAGCCGTAGGGATAGATGTTGCGGCGGTACCGGTCGTCGAAGAGCTGGATCCACGCCGCGGCCGAGCGCGACCGCAGCGCCTCCATGTCGTGCTGGACCTCGAGCAGGTCCCCGCAGGTCGGGCAGCGGTAGATCACCTCCCGGAGGTCGAACTCCCCCGGGCAGCCGTTGATGCACTGGAACCACGCGTTGTACGCCATGTCCGGCCAGTATAGCCCCGCGGGCGGTCAGCCGCGGAAGTGCGGCATGACCTCGCGGGCGAAGAGCTCCATCGAGCGGCGGATCTTGTCCTGGGGCAGCCCGCCGAAGTTCATCCAGCAGAGCACGTGGCCGATGCCCATGTCGCGCATGGTCTGGATGTGGCGGGCCACCGTGTCGGGTGAGCCGAAGGCCACCGTCTCCGCCACCAGGCCCTCCCAGGTCACCTTCTTGAACCGCTCGGCGGCGGCCCGGAACCCGGGCTGGAGGCTCGGGTGCGCGTCCTCGATGCGCTCGGGCACCTGGAAGCGGCGCAGCGAGTCCTGGTACCACATCTCGGCGTCCTTGGCCTCCGCGAGGGCCTGGGCGTCGGTGGGCGCCACGTAGATCTGGCGCGACACGCCCCAGTCCTTCATGAGCGCGGCGATCTCGGGCTCGGTGCGGCCGTGCTTGCGCAGCGCGGTGAGATAGCTGTCGCGCCGCTTGATCAGCTGGTCGAGCGGGCCGGTGAGGATGGAGTTGAGCATGGGCCAGCCGCGGGCGGCGGAGCTCTCGATGCCGTCGTCGCTGCCGCACACCTGGTAGATCGGCGGGTGCGGGCGCTGCCAGGGCTTCGGGATGACGCGGGCCTCCCCGATCGTGAAGAAGCGACCCTCGTGGGAGAAGCGCTCCTGGGTCCAGGCCTTCAGCAGGACGTCGACCGCCTCGTCGAAGCGCTCGCGGTTCTCCTGCTGGGGCACGTGGTAGCCCCGAAACTCGGCCGGGCGGTTGCCGCGCCCGACGCCCACGTCGAGGCGGCCCTTCGACATGATGTCGATGAGCGCCATCTGCTCGGCGAGCCGGAGCGGGTGGTGGAAGGGCAGGATGGCGGCGGCCAGCCCGATGCGGACCCGGCGCGTGCGCGCGGCGGCGGTGGCGGCCAGGCTCGCCGGGTCCACCGCGAGGCCGTAGTCGATGAAGTGGTGCTCGGTCAGCCAGATCTGGTCGAAGCCCAGCTCCTCCGTCCACTCCATCTGCTCGAGCTCGCGGTGGACGACCTCGGCGTGGGTGAGCCCGGGCGCGGCCTGGAAGAAGAAGAAGGTCCCGAATCGCATGGTCCCGCGATTATAGCGCTGCTTGACACCTTCGCGGGCCCCGAGCAGTATGCGATCCGGAGGTATCCGATGGAGACTCGCGTCGACGAGATCGCCGAGCGGATCTACCGCCTCTCGACCTTCCTGCCCGCGGTGGGTCCGAAGGGCCTCACCTTCAACCAGTTCCTGGTCGACGCGGAGGAGCCCCTGCTCTTCCACTGCGGCCAGCGCGCCCTCTTCCCGGCCGTCTCGAGCGCGGCGGCGCGCGTCATGGATCTGCGCCGGCTGCGCTGGATCACGTTCAGTCACGTCGAGTCCGACGAGTGCGGGGCCCTGGCGGAATGGCTCGACGCCGCGCCGGCGGCCACCGTCGCCCACGGGGCCATCGGCTGCGCGATCTGGCTCAACGATCAGTCGCCGCGGCCGCCGCGCGCGCTCGCCGACGACGAGGTCCTCGACCTGGGCGGCCGCCGGGTGCGCCGCCTCGACACTCCGCACGTGCCGCACTGCTGGGACGCGGGTCTGCTGTACGAGGAGACCACCGGCACGCTCTTCACCAGCGATCTCTTCACCCACGTGGGCGACCCCGCGGCGGTGACCGGCGGCGACATCATGGGCCCCGCGACCGCGGCCGAGCGGCAGTTCGGCTTCACCGGCGTCACCCCGGCGACCGGCGCCACCATCCGGCGGCTGGCCGGGCTCGCCCCGCGGACGCTCGCGGTGATGCACGGCTCGTCGTTCTCCGGCGCGGCCGCGCCGGTACTCGAGTCGCTGGCCGGCTTCTACGACGACCTGCTGCAGAAGGGCGCGGCCGCCGGCCGCGGCTAGCCTCCCGCCGGCCCGGGCGCGCCTCCCTCGACCGATGCGCCGACTCTCGCCGATCTTCCTGCTGCTCGTGGCGGCCGGGGTGGTGGCGGCCGGGCTCGTGTACCGCCCCGGCACGGCGGTGCGGGTGGCCACCGGCCTGGTGAGCCACACTCTCTGCTCGGAGACCTTCGTGGCCGGGCTCGATCCCGATCAGACCTTCGCTGAGACCGTGCGCACGATGCCGGGGATCCGCCGGCTCGCGCCCTGGCTGCGCTACCAGGTTGACCGGACGAGGCGCGAGGTCCGGACCACGCTCGGCGGGCGCTTCGAGAAGCGCGCGGCCTACCACGAGGGGGTCGGCTGCTCGCTCGTCTACCCGGGCTCGCTCGAGGCGGCGGCGCCCTCCATCCCGCCCGGCGCCGGGTCCGCGCGAGGCCTCGACGACGACATCGCGGGCCCCGCGATGGTCGAACCCGCGAGCGCGCCGCTGCGGGTCGCGCTCGACCGGGCGTTCGCCGAGCCCCCGGGCGGGCCGCCGCGCGGGACCAAGGCGGTCGTCGTGGTGCACGACGGTCGCGTCGTCGCGGAGCGCTACGCGCCGGGTTACGGCCTGGATACGCCGATGCTCTCGTGGTCCATGAACAAGTCGGTGGTGAACGCGCTCATCGGCGTTCTCGTCCGGCAGGGGCGGCTCGCGGTCGGCGCCCCCGCCCCGGTACCGGCCTGGCGGGATCCGGCCGATCCGCGCCGGGCGATCACCGTCGAGCAGCTCATGCGGATGACGAGCGGGCTCGCGCTCGACGAGGCCAACGACGGCTTCGACCCCTCGTCGCGCATGATCTACACCGAGCCGGACATGGCGGGATTCGCGGTGGCGGCCGCCCTCATCGCGCCGCCCGGCACGCGCTACCACTACAGCAGCCCGAGCACCCTGATCCTCTCGCGGATCATCCGGGACGCGGTCGGGGGCCGGGCGGAGGACGTGATCGGCTTCGCGGAGCGCGAGCTGTTCGCCCCGCTCGGCATGCGCGGGGTGACGCTCGAGTTCGACGCCACCGGCACCCAGGTCGGCTCCACCTACATGTACGCGACCGCGCGCGACTGGGCCCGCTTCGGCCTGCTCTACGCGCGCGACGGGGTCGCGAACGGGCGGCGCATCCTGCCCGAGGGCTGGGTCGACTACTCCGCCTCCCCCACCGCCGGCTCGCGGGACGGCTACGGCGCCGGCTTCTTCACCGACCGCGGCGACAGCGAGTTCGGCCGGCTCCGGGTGCGGGGCGGCATGCCCCCCGACTCGTTCTTCGCCTCGGGCACCCAGGGCCAGCGCATCGTCATCGCTCCCGCCCGTCGCCTCGTGGTCGTCCGCCTGGGGCGCTCGCAGGACTGGGAGACCTTCGACATCCGCGGCCTGATCCGCCTGGTCGCCGACGTCGACGCGGCCCTCTCGGGCCCGGGCGGCTAGCTCCTCGCCGGGCGGGCCCGCCACCGGCGCGTCACTTCCTGGCTCAGGAGCTGGAAGGCGTTGGTCGAGGTCCAGTAGAGGACCATGCCGGCGGGAAACGTGTAGAAGAGGAGGAAGAACAGCAGGGTCATGCCGGCCAGATTCCGCCGCTGCCGGCGGACGAGCGCCGGGGTCAGCACCGGCGAGCGGAACCGGAGCAGCGTGGCCAGCGAGACCCCGCTCATCAGGAACGGCAGCAGGTTGAGCTCGCAGCCGAAGAAAGGCACGCACGCGGGCAGCGCGGCGACCGCGTCCGGACGCGACAGGTCATCGATCCACAGGAACGGCACCCGGTAGAGATCGACGTCCTCCGCGAGCATGTCGAAGACCGCGATGAACACCGGGATCTGGATCAGGAAGCCGGCCAGGCTCTGGAGCGTGTAGAGCGGGTGGACGCCCAGCTCGCGGTAGAGCGCGAGCGTGCGCCGCGTCCGCTCCTCGCCCCGATGGGCCGCGTTGATCGCGTCGAGCCCGGGCTGTAGCCGCGCCTGGGTCGCGTTGACCCGCTCCTGCAGGCGCTCGGCGAACGCGGCCAGCGGCAGCAGCAGCATCTTGACCGACACCGCGAGGGCGATGACCGCGACTCCCGGATGGCCGAGCCACGCGGTCCACTCCCGGAGCAGCCAGAGGAGACCGAGCGCGAGGGCGCGCAGCCACCACCAGAGGCCCGAGAGGAGCAGGCGCTCGAGCTCGGGATCCACGCGCCCCAGGGCCTCGCGCTCCACCGGACCCGCGTAGATCGTGTAGCGCCACTCGGTCGGCGCCGGGCCAGGCGCGGCGGGCGCCACCAGCGCCACGCCGGGCCCAGGGCGTGGCTCGACCGCGGCCCCGGCCCCGTCGGGTCGCGCGAGCATCGCCCAGAACCGCCCGCGCACCCCCGCCCATTCCCCGGGTCGCAGCGTCGCGCCGGGGCCGGACGGCTCGGCCACCGCGTGGACCGCGCCGCCCGCGACGGCGACGCGCCCGACGCGCTCGAGCAGCGCCGCGAAGCCCGCGGCCGGGGCCGGGAGGAGATCCGGCCCCGGCGCCACCTCGAGGACGGGGCGGGCCGTCGCGGCGAAGGCGGCCGCACCGGGGCCGAGCAGCCTCACGGTGAGCGCGGTCTCGTAGCCGTCCCGCGAGAGCGCGAACGACTCCTCCAGCCGGACGCCGGCGACCGGCAGATCGGTGCGGAGGGTCACGCGGGAAGCCGCGCCGTCCTCCGTCTGGTCGGCGGTGAAGCGGAGCCGCCCCGGATCGATCGGCCCATCGGGGCCGTGCAGGACCAGGCGTGGCTGCGGGGTGTCGCCGTCGCCGGTGAAGCGGATCGACGTTCCGGACCCCGCGTCGGCCCGGAGACACGAAGGTCGGCAGGACCGCCAGGTCACCGGCCGCGCTCCGTCGAGCACGAGCACGACCTCGAGACGCTCGGTGGCGACCCGCACGCGCCCGCCCGTCTCGTCCGCCGAGACCCCGGGCACCGGCGCCCCCGCGAGGAGCCCGACCACACCGAGCAGCCGGAACAGCCGCCGGAGTAGCAGCGGGGGCAGGAGCGGACGCCACCCGGGTCGCCCGACCATCAGCGGTAGAACCGGCCCATCTCCTTCTGCGCGCTCAGCAGGGCGTCCCGCGGCGGCGTGGCGCGCGGGATCAGGTGGTAGTCGCGGCCACGGATCTCGTAGTAGGCCGGGTACACGATCGTCACGCGGTCCGGCTCCAAGAGGGCGAACTCGGTGTAGCTCGCCGCGACGAGCCAGCTCCACGGGGCGTCGGTGTAGAGGTCGTGGCCGCTCGAGTAGTCCGAGGGCGGGTTGGTGCAGCCGAAGAGCCCGGAGAGGAAGGTCGGCGCCACGTCGTTGTGCGACGTGCGGCGCTCGACGAGCCCGGCGGGGCGACCGGGCCAGCGCAGCACCAGCGGGGTGTGCAGCTGGTAGTCGCTGTAGGAGGTGCCGTGACCGGAGAAGCCGAGCCCGTTCTCGTCGAACTCCATGCCGTGATCGGACGTGATGAGCACGACCAGATCGTCGAGCAGCTTGCGGCGGCGCAGGTCGTCGAGCACCTGCCCGACCAGGCCGTCCACGAAGTGCACCGCGCTCAGGTAACGCGCGGCGAGGCGCTGGAGATGGGTCGACTGCGCCGGCGGCTGGAACATGTGCGGATAGTCGTCGGGCGGCTCGCTCGCCACCACCGCGTTGTAGTAGAGAAACCCGAGGAAGGGACGCGAGGGATCCCGCCGGTCGAGCCACCGGTACCACTCCTCGGTCAGGGTGCGGTCCCGGCCGCTCGAGCCCGGATAGGGCGAGCTCGTCTCCAGGCGCAGGTTCGGGATCCGGGCCAGGGCCGTGCGGTCGAGCTGCACGATCCGGTAGAGCGGCGAGCTCGCGAACACCCCGAGCTGATACTCGTGCTGTCGGAACAGATCCATCATCACGGGGGGCCGGGCGAACCCGGCGAACGCGTCCCAGTAGGTCGCGGGCAGGCCGTAGAAGATGGAGAACATGCCGGCCCGCGAAGAGTTGCCTCCGCTGTAGTGGGAGGCGAAGCGGGTCGCCCCGCGGGCGAACTCGCTCATGCGCGGGGCGTATTCGGGCGTGAGGACGTCCGCCCGCATGGCGTCGACGACGATGATGAGCACGTTGGGCATCGGCCGGGGCGGCGAGCAGGTCAAGGGGTGGAGCGGATACTGCAGCTCCCCCGCCGGGGAGCGGCCGAGCGCGGCCACGACGCCGCGCTCGCGCGCGACGTTGCGGTCGATGAGGCCCAGCCGCCCCTGCACCCGGGAGTCGCGCAGCGGGAAGTAGAGCGGGAGGTAGCGGGTGAACGAGGTCACCGAGACGTCGTAGCGGGCTTCGAACCACGCGTGCATGAGGTTCGCCGCCGCGAAGCACAGGAGGAGCCCCAGGGCCAGGTAGCGGCCGACGGGCCGGGCGGGGACGGTCTCGGTGCGGCGCCATACCGCGCGCGCGAGCATTCCCTCGATGGCCAGGCCGAGCGCGAAGTAGACCCCGAGGAAGAGCCACGTCT
>DATFAJ010000458.1:0-3361 GCA_035254745.1 Candidatus Methylomirabilota bacterium
GCGCTCCAGCGCCGCTACCCGACCGCGCAGGTGGAGGCCGATCCGATCTTCGTCCGCGACGGCAAGGTCTCCACGTCGGCCGGCGTCACCGCGGGCATGGACCTGGCCCTCGAGCTGGTGGAGGAGGACGGCGGGCGCGACCTGGCGCTGGCGGTGGCCCGCTGGCTCGTGATGTTCCTGCGCCGGCCGGGCGGGCAGTCGCAGTTCAGCGTGCAGCTCCGGGCGCAGGCGGCCGAGCGGCGCGGGCTGCGCGACCTCCAGGCCTGGATCGCCGAGCACCTGGGCGAGGACCTGTCGGTGTCCGCGCTGGCGCGGCGTGCGTGCATGAGCCCCCGCAACTTCGCCCGCGCCTTCCGCCGGGAGATCGGCGCGACCCCCGCCGCCTACGTGGGGGCGCAGCGGGTCGAGGCCGCGCGCCGGTTGCTCGAGACCGCGGACCTGAGCGTGGCCGAGGTGGCCGCCGCGTGCGGCTTCGGCCGCGTCGAGACCATGCACCGCGCGTTCCGGCGCGGGGTCCGGGTCAGTCCCGGCCAGTATCGTCGCGACTTCCGCGCCGCCTCGTGACGGCGCCAATTCCAGGAGGACGCCCCATGGACATCGCCATCCCGCTCTTCGAGGGCATCACCGCGCTCGACGCCGTCGGTCCCTACGAGGTGCTCTCGCGCCTGCCCGGCGCCCGGGTGCGCTTCGTGGCGGTGACGCCCGGCCCTTATCGCACCGACAATCGTCAGCTCACCCTCCTGGCCGACGAGCCCCTCTCCGCGGTGCCGCATCCGGAGGTGCTCATGGTGCCCGGCGGCTTCGGCACCCGCGCGCTCGAGGCGCCGAATCCGCTCCTCGACTGGATCCGTGCGGCCCACGCGACGAGCCGGTGGACCACGTCGGTCTGCACCGGCTCCATGCTGCTGGCCGCCGCGGGCATCCTGAAGGGTCTCGAGGCGACCACCCACTGGATGTCGCTCGACCGCCTCCCCGCCTACGGCGCGCGCCCGACGCTCAAGCGCGTGGTCGAGCAGGGCAAGGTGATCACCGCGGCGGGCGTGTCGTCGGGAATCGACATGGCGCTGACCCTGGCCGCCCGCATCGCGGGGGACGACGTGGCCCAGGCCATCCAGCTCGGCATCGAGTACGACCCGCAGCCCCCGTTCCGGGCCGGCTCGCCCGCGACCGCGCCGGCTCACATCGTGGAAGGGCTGCGCGCGCGCATGCGGGCGCGGATGGAGCGCGACGAGGCGGCGGCGCTCGGCCGGAGCGCGTAGCCGGAACTCGCGGGGCGGGCGCCCGGCCGGCGCCCTGCCCCGCCGATCACCCCACCTGGTAGCGCTTGATCGCGGCCTGGTCGAAGGCCAGGCCCAGGCCGGGCTTGTCCGGGACCAGGAGCTGGCCGTTGTCGATCTTCGGGGTCTCCTCGTAGAGGCGGAGCGTCCACGGCATGTACTCCACCGTGAGGCCGTTGGGGATCGCCGCGATCAGATGCACGTGGATCTCGGGGATCAGGTGGCTGACGACCGGCAGATTGAAGGCCTCGGCCATGCCCGCGACCTTCATCCACTGGGTGATGCCGCCCACCCGCAGCAGGTCGATCATCACGACGTCGACCGAGCGCGCCTCCAGCAGGTGCCGGAACGGCACGATGCCGTAGTGGTACTCGCCGGCCGCGATCGGGGTGCTGAGCGCGTCCGCGATGCGGGCGAGGCCGGCGAAGTCGTCGTGGGCGGTGGGGTCTTCCAGCCAGTAGAGATGATAGGGCTCGATGCGCCGGCCCACGTCGATGGCGTGGTGGACGCTCCAGAGCTGGTTGATGTCGCACATGAGGTCCACGTCGGCGCCGATGGACTCGCGCATCACGCGCACCCGCTCCACCGACGCGGCGATGGTGGGCTCGCTCCCGCACTGCATCTTCATCTGCCGGAAGCCCATGTCGCGGAGGCGCGGGCCGGCTTTGGCCAGGTAGTCGACCGGGTGCTGCCGCATCAGCGCGCCGCTCGCGTACGTGGGCGCGCGGTCGCGCAGGCCGCCCAGCAGCGCGGACACCGAGCGGCCCGCCGCCTTGCCCATGAGATCCCAGCAGGCCATGTCCACCGCGGACAGCGCGAGGGAGAAGATGCCGCCCGGCCCCGAGCTGCCCGCCATGCGCCGGCACTTGGCCGCGATGGCCTCGACCTGGCTCGGGTCCATGCCGACGGTGAGGTGGGCGAGGCCGTCCACCGCGGCCCGGAGGGCAGGGGTGAGCGCGCCGCCGAAGAAGGTGAGCCCGATCCCCACCAGCCCCTGGTCGGTCCCGAGCTCGAGGAGCACGAACTCCCGCGTATCGGTCGGCGCGGGCAGCCCGACCACCAGCGGGTTGTCCGCCGGCGTCGAGAGGACGCGGGTCGTGACGTGGGAGATCTTCATTTCTTGTACTTGCCGGTGAGCTGCGGCGTGGTGCCCTCGAGCCCCTTCTCCTGCCGGTCCAGCCGCGTCTCGCGCGACCACGTGCGCTTCAACTCGTCCCGGATGTTGAACTGGAGCTTGCCGAGCCCTTCCGTTTCCAGCTCGATGCGGTCGCCGTCCTGGAAGCCGGAGAGGCCGCGATGGTTGGTGCCGGTGGCGAGGACGTCGCCCGGCTCGAGGGTGTGGATGCTGGTCACCCACTCGATGCAGCGCGGGATCTTGTGGGCCATGTCGCTGGTGTTGAACGACTGCTTCACCGTGCCGTTGACGCTGAGCCGGATGGCCAGGTTGTGGGGATCCCGGATCTCGTCGGCGGTCACCAGGTACGGGCCCATCGGGGCGAAGGTGTCGCGCGACTTCATCTGGTAGAAGGTGTTACCGGTGGGCAGGAGCCCGCGGGCCGAGCCGTCGATGAAGTTGCAATAGCCGAAGACGTACTCCATCGCGCGCGCCGCCGGCACCGCGGTGGCCCGCTTGCCCATGATCAGGGCGACCTCGGCCTCGCCCTCGAAGATGGTGGCGGGCACGTCGGGCAGCACCATGGTGTCGCCGTGGCCGATCACCGCGCCGGGCGACTTCATGAAGGCGTTGATCGGGGCTGGCTCGCTGCGGGTGCCGTCCTCCATGTAGTTCACCGCCATGCACACGATGTTGGTGGGCTTGGGCAGGGGCGGGCGGATCCGCACCCCGCTCAGCGGCACGGGCTTGCCGCGGCCGGCCGCCTCCTCGATCTTCTTGCGGTAGTCGGCGAAGCGGGCGATGAGCCCGCTCATCAGGTCGCCGGGGCCGGTGTGGGGGATGTCCTTCACGGCGTCCGAGACGTCCACCACCTGATCGCCACGGAGCACGCCCAGCCGGAAATCGTCGAAGAGCAGCAGTTTCACGGTGTTCTCCTCTCGAGGAAGTCGATGACATCTCGTCGGTCGTC
>DATFAJ010000459.1:0-3496 GCA_035254745.1 Candidatus Methylomirabilota bacterium
CCTGACGATCCCGCAATCGCTCTTACTCCGAGCGGATCAGGTGATCGAGTAGCGGAGCGCCGAGCCTTCCTCGCCGCTGTCACTGGCGGCCTCCTGCTGCGCCGCTCGCCGCCGAGGCGCCGGCGGCAGGCAAGACCTACATGGTCGGAACGGTGCACGATCGCCAGCGGCCGGCCGATGTCAGCCGGACCGGCCAGTCTGCCCAAGGCCGTCAGAGCCGACCGTCGCCGGCGTCTCGGGAACCCATGTTATCAATACCTTGGGCGGGCCCACGCTCTCGGCACTCGCGTTGCACCGTTACCGCGACGGTCAGTAATTTCGCCACGTTCGGAGGAGAGCCTTGAGCCCCGCGGGCCCGGTGAGAGCTGGTCGCGTGCTCGTCGTCGACGACGACGACTACGTCCGAGACGTGACCGGCATGATCCTCGAGGAGATGGGGTATCACGTGCGGACCACCGGGAGCGGCTTCGAGGCGCTGCGCTGGCTCGATCAGGAATCGTACGACCTTCTCGTGCTGGACGTGAAGATGCCCGAGGTCGACGGGCCGAGCCTCTATCGAGCCGTGGTGGCGCGCTGGTCGGAGGCCGCCCCGCGCGTGCTGTTCATCTCCGGATTCGGCGAGGCGGCCTGCGATTCGGGCGCGCTGACCGTGCCGGCAGACGTGGCCTTGCTGTTCAAGCCCTTCACCCTCGACGAGCTGCAGGCGGCCATCGATCGCGTCCTGCCCACCGCATGAGTGCTCTTACCCGGCGCGCGCTCGCCCTCGTGCTTCTCTTCGGGACAGCGGGCTGCGGCCTCGCGCTGCCGTCGTGGGTCCCCTTCGCCCGCTCGCCCGAGGAAGCGTCCGGCCGGGGCGTCGCCGTGCCCCGCCCGATGAGCTCCGTCGCCCGCCCCCGCGAGGAGGTCGACGCGGAGGCCCTCTATCGGCTCGGGCTCTCGCAGGCCGATCCGACCAGCCCCGCGCGCGACTACCGGGCGGCCAGGGCCACCTTCACCCGCCTCCTCGTCGAGTGTCCGCGCAGCGGCCGGGACGCGGAAGCCCGCGCCTGGCAGGCGACCCTGACGGACCTGCTGGTGCGCGAGGACGATGCTCATCGGTACGCTCAGCGGGTGCAGCGGCTGGAGGAGGAGCGGAAGCGCACGAGGTCCGCGTACGAGTGGTTGAAGCAGACCGATCTGGATCGCGAGCCGCGCCGGTAGGTGACGGGAGCCGGAAAGCGCACGCCATGGACGCCGCCTCACAACGGATCGCCGAGAAGCTGGCCGCACGCATTCTACCGGGCACGGAGCCGCGCGCAACCTGGCGGGGTTTCGGCATCGGCCTACCCTGCGACGGCTGCGATCGACCGGTGCTACCCAGCGAGGCGCAGGTGGAGCTCGTCCTGCCGGATGGCCGCACGCTCCGGTTCCACGCCCCATGCGGCGAGGAATGGCGACGCCTGAAAGGTGTTCTCCCTCTCTTGCGACGTTAGCGACAGGCCGTCGCGTGGTCGTCAGCCGCGATGCGGCTGGGTCTCCGATGCATCACCGGGGCGGGTGTTCGCCCCGAGGGCCTACCGCCCCACGGGCAGCTGGCCAACGAGCATCATGGTGAGGAGTCCCGCGCAGATCGCGACAGTGTATGCGAGCCAGTCCGTCACGGTCTCACCTCCCGGTCGCTCCCGAGGATCTGTCTTGTGAGACACGGATCCCGGCAAGATCCATACCGGAGCGGGCGACCGGATACAGCCTGTCGACGAGGCGATTCGGCCGCTCGGAGCGGAAGGAACTTCGCGGTCAGCGTCGAGATTACCGGGTAGAAGTCACTCGCCGGGCCGCTCGCTGCGCGGGCCGACGCGACACCTTCCCCGCGAAAAGCTACTCGTAGCCTCGCTGCGCGCCGTCCACCACATGCCATGCAAACCGTGCCTGGCCTCAGGCACGCGCCTTGCCTCATACGTGGCGACCGGCCGACCGAGTGATCAAACCGAGGGCCTGGCGAGGGGACGGAAGCTCACGTCGCCCACAGCTTGCCGTCGTGCTTTCTTCGTCGTCCTGATTGCCCTCGCGCTCCTGTTCTCCCTCCCCGGTCTGGTCCTTGCCGGACATCTCTGGACTTCTCCAGGCGAGCCCGCCTCCCACCAGAAAGAGGTATTGATCGCGAAGGGTGGGGGCGGAGGTGGAGGGGGCGCGGGGGGCGGAGCAGGTGGTGGGGGCGGAGCAGGTGGTGGCGGCGGTGGCGCCGGCGGTGGAGCCGGGGGCGCCGGCGGTGCCGGTGGAGCGGGGGCCGCGGGCGGTGCAGGTGGTGCCGGTGGAGCGGGGGCTGCCGGGGGCGGCGCCGGGGCGGCTGGAGGCGCTGCCGGGGGCGCCGCGTCTGGCGGAGCAGGTCCGGCTGGGGCCGCCGCCGGTGGGTCTGGAGCAGCCGCCGGGGCGGCGGGCGGCGTTGCGGCCGGAGGGACGGCATCCGGGGACGGCGGTGCGAGTGAGGGCTCGGCCGGCAGTGCCGGGGGTGGCAGCGTCGGCAGCGGGGGAGTGGTCGGGGCCGAGAGCGTACCCGGGCCTTCGCCCTCTTCGCCGCCCGCATCGCGATCGACGACGGCATGGACCGAATCACTCGAGCAGGCGAAGGTCGACCTGGCCGCACGGGAATTCGGCCGGGCGCTCCTCAGGGCCGAGACGGTCCTGAGGCAGAACGCGCCCGCGGGCGTCCGCGCCGCCGCGCTCCTGCTGGCCGCGGACTCGGCGTATGGATTGCGGGCGTACACGCGAGCGAGCGAGCGCTACGGTGAGTTCCTCTCGATGTACGACCTGGCCGCCGAGGCCCCCCAGGCTACCCTGGCGCTCGGATGGGCCGAGTTTCGGCTGGGGCACGTGGATCGCGCGCGCGCGACCTGGGCACAGCTCGCCCGGAGGTATCCGCGAGACGCGCGTGCGCCGCTCGCCCTCCTGCTCGCGGCGGAGGCGGCGAATCTGTCCGGCAACGATCGCGCCGCCGGGGAGCAGCTCGATCTCGTGCTCGACCGTTACCCGCGCAGCCCGGTGGCCGAGGTGGCCAGGCTGAGCCGCGCGGTCCTCGCCGCTCGCCAGGCCCGGGAGGAAGAGGCCACCCGCGACCTGCGCGAGCTCGTCCGGGCGGATCACGTCTGCGCGGCGCAGGCCCGGCGGACGCTGCTGAAGACGCTGACCGAGCCGGGCCGCGAGGAGCCTCTCGTGCGGGTGACTCACCTGGGCTGCGCGCGCCCGACCGAGGTCGCGGCGCCGCTCGAGCGGTTCGCAGCCCCCCTCCTGGACGGAGCCGGTGATCCGGAGACGACCCCCCTCGTGCTGCGCGGGCTGGTCGGGCTGGCGGCGGCCGACGGTCGGTGGGCCGAGGTGCGAACCCTGTCGACCAAGCTGATCGACGGATACCAGTCCTATCCGGGCATGCCGGATCTCCTGGCCCGCGTGGCGGCCCGGGCCGTGTCCGACCGCCAGTGGCCGGTCGCGCGAGATCTCTTCGTGCTGCGGGCCCGCTACC
>DATFAJ010000460.1:0-2142 GCA_035254745.1 Candidatus Methylomirabilota bacterium
ACCTCGTCGTAGATCGTCGCCATCCTCACCGCCTCCTCGAGCCGCCTCGTGTCCCGACGCGACCGGACTGTACAACGGTGACCCGACACCTTGCCAGCGGAACCACCCGCGCCCTATCATCGTCTCGACCATGACCGTGCGCTGCCGGCTCGCCGTCCTGGCCCTGGTGCTCGTCCTGGGCGGCTCGCTCCCCTCCCCCGCCGGCGCCGCCCCGGAGGAGGTGCGCACGCTGCCCGCCCGCCCGGGGGTCACGGAGTCGTTCCTGCTGCTGCGACCCGAAGGCGCTCCGGTCGCCACCGTGATCATCTTCGCCGGAGGCGACGGGAACCTGGCCCTGACCCCGGCCGGCCTGGGGCAGCTGCAGGGCAATTTCCTGGTCCGGACGCGGCAGCGCTGGGCGCGCGAGGGCTTCCTGGTGGCCATTCTCGACACGCCCTCGGATCACCCGCGTGGCCTGTGGAACTTCCGCACCACCAAGGAGCACGCGGCGGACGTGAAGCAGGCGATCGCGGCGACGCGCGAGATCGCCCCGGTGCCGGTCTGGCTGGTGGGCACGAGCATGGGCACGCTCTCCGCGGCCAACGCGGCAGCCCGCATCGCCGAGGGGGGGCCCGACGGCATCGTGCTCACCTCCTCGGTCACCGGCACGTCCAAGGTGAGCTACGAGACCGCGCTGCACGGCGGGCTGGAGGACATCCGGGTGCCGACCCTCGTGGTGCATCACAAGGACGACACCTGCCAGGCCTCTCCCTACTCGGGCGCGGAGGCCATCATGAAGGCGCTCAAGAAGGCGCCGGTCAAGGAGCTGATGACCTTCGAGGGTGGGAGCCCGGCCATCTCGCCGCCCTGCGAGGCGAAGGCTCCCCACGGCTACCTCGGGCTCGAGGCCCGGGTGGTCTCCGCCATCGCGGCCTGGATCCGCGCCCACTGACCCCGGGGCGGCCGGCTCAGCCGGTCGTCGGCTGGGCGCGCGTGCGGCGGATGCGGGCCTGGATGTCCCGCACCCGCTCCTGCTCGAAGTCGATCTGCACCTCGTTGTGCTCCACGTCCCAGTGGCTCACGGTGGAGAACCAGCCGAACCGCCGCCCGTGGCGCGGGACCAGGCGCTGGCCGCGGTAGATCATCGCGCGGATCTCGCCGGTGGGCAGCCGCTGCTCCTCCTCGGGCTCGCTGCCGGCCAGCTTCAGCACCTCCTGATACGTCGTCTCCCCCGGCCGGATGCGCGCGAGCGTCTCCGTCGACGGCACGCGGCCGGTGGCCTTCCCGGTGGCCTCGCCGCGCCCGACGTGCACGCGGTCCCGCAGGGTCCGCGCGAGCCGCCGCAGCAGGTTGCCCACGATGGGGCCGGTGAGGTTGCCGAGGCCCAGCAGCAGGGCCGAGAGGAGGATCGGCCGCCACGGCAGGCGGCCGCGGAAGTACACGAACTGGATCTTCAGTACCTGCGGCACGATGCCGTCGGCGGCCAGCAGCGGGATCGAGAACGTCTCGGTGTTCTCCCGGGTCTCGCTCATCCGCCGGCTCGCGGTCATCGGCACGATCTCGTCGATCTTGAGGTGGTTCGCCTGGCCGAAGTTCACGGCCAGCCGCGAGAAGTCGGGGGCGAGCGGGATGACCCGGTCGCGCTTGCCGAAGTAGAAGGGGTAGAGCGACGAGTACCCGACGTCGCCGAAGCTCAAGGTGATGATGTTGCGCCGGCCCCAGAACATGTCCTCGAGCCAGCTCACCCGGCGATCGGTGATCGACCCCCTCGCGGCGAGCTCGAGCCGCGGGACCCAGTCGAGGCTCGCGAGCTCCGGCTTCCACGGGATGCGGATCAGCGACGCGGGCTTCGCGCCCCGGGCCAGCCCCTCCGGGCGGGCGAAGGTCACGAACGGCGCCACGCCCAGGTCGCGCCGGCCCGCCGCACCCGCCCCGGTACCCATCTGGGCCCGGCTGCGCGCCGAGTACCCGACGCGCCCGTGCACGAGCACCTTGAACCCGGCGCCCTCGACCTGCCGCAGGAGCTCGGGATCGGCGCCGTCGGCGCCATCGGTGCCGACGAGCTGGACCGGCCACAGCAGGTAGATGTCCTGGGCGAACTCGGACGGCTCGCGCGCGGGCGGGGGCGCCACGCTGAAGGACACCTGGAGCATGAGCGGACCG
>DATFAJ010000461.1:0-8280 GCA_035254745.1 Candidatus Methylomirabilota bacterium
CGCTGGCCCACCGCGCCTACATCCTGGAAGGCGGGCGCGTGGTGGGCGAGGGCGCGGGCGCGACGCTGCTGCGCGACCCCCACGTGCGCCGCGCCTACCTCGGGCCGCTGGCCGCGGGCGCGTGATGGTCCTCACGCAGCAGATCGTGCTCGGCCTGCTCCTAGGCGGCCTCTACGGGCTGGCCGCGGCCGGCCTCTCGCTCGTGTTCGGCGTGCTCAAGGTGCTCAACGTCGCCCACGGCGAGCTGATCATGCTGGGCGGCTACGGAGCCTACTGGCTCTTCACGCTCGCGGGCCTCGACCCCTTCGCCTCGCTCCTGCTCGTGATCCCCGGCGCGCTGCTGCTGGGCGCGGCGCTCTACCTGATCCTCTTCGGCTTCGTGGTGCGCGCCCACGAGGAGACCCGGATCAAGAACTCGCTGCTGGTGGGCTTCGGCCTCGCGCTCGCGCTGCACGCCCTCGCGGTGCGGCTCTGGACCGCGGACGACCGCTCGATCTCCACCGGCTACGGCGGCATGGTCATCGCGGTGGGGCCGATCTCGATCCCGGTCATCCGCCTGGCGAGCCTGCTGGTGGCCCTCGCGCTGATCGCGGGGCTCCACCTCCTGCTCGCGCGGTGGCGCTGGGGCAAGGCGATCCGCGCGACCGCGGAGGACTGGCAGGCCGCGCTGCTCACCGGCATCGACATCCGACGCGCCTACCTGCTCGCGTTCGCGCTCGGCACCGCGCTGGCCGGCGCCGCCGGCACGCTGGTGAGCGTCGGCTACTCGATCAGCCCGTCCATCGGGCTCGAGTGGACGCTCAAGGCCCTGATCGTGGTGGTGCTGGCCGGCCTCGGCTCCATGCTCGGCACCTTCGTGGCCGGCCTCTTCGTGGGCGTGGCCGAGGCGCTGAGCGCCGCTGCCTTCGGCGGACCCTACCGCGAGGTGGTCGGGCTCGTGATCTTCCTCGTGGTCCTGGTCCTCCGCCCCCAGGGCCTGTTCGGGCGCCCCCGATGAGCGCTTGCGCGAAGAGGCCGAACCGCCACGCGAAGTCATCTCCCGCCACGCGCTCAGAATGACAAGCCCCGGTAGCCACGCCGAGCGCGCCTGGGCCGCCAGCATACTCCTCGCGCTCGCTCTGCTCGCCTTCCTCCCGCTCCTCGCCCCTCGCGACGACGTGCTCAACTTCGCGTTCCTCGTCCTGCTCTCGATCACGCTGGCCCAGAGCTGGAACATCATCGCGGGCTACGCCGGCCAGGTGAACCTGGGCCACGCCGCGTTCTTCGGCCTTGGCGCGCTGACCGCCCGCACCCTGTGGATCGCGGGCACGCCGGTGTTGGTGGCGATGGCCGCGGGCGCGCTGGTGGCCCCCGCCTTCGCGCTCCTCGTCGGCGCCGCCGCCTTCCGCCTGCGCGGCGCCTACTTCGCGATCGGCACGCTGGCCCTGGGCGAGATCCTGCGCACCACCGTCGGCAACGTGCTCCCCGAGATCTCCACCCTGCCCGCGCCCAGCATCGCGGCCTACCGGCTCGCGCCGCGCTACTACCTGGCGCTGGCGCTCGCCGCGCTCTCGGTGATCGCGGTGGCCACGCTGGCCCGCTCCCGCCTCGGGCTCGGGATGCTGGCGGTGCGCGAGGACGAGGACGCGGCGGAGGCCACCGGGGTGTCGGCGCTGGGGCTCAAGCTGCGGGCGCTCGCGCTGTCGACCGCGCTGGCCGGGGCGGCGGGCGGCCTGTTCGCGTACTATCACATCAGCTATTACCCGTCGCACCCGTTCGGACCGGGCTGGACCTTCGACGCGCTGCTCATGACTTACATCGGCGGCGTCGGCACGTTGCACGGCCCGGTGCTGGGCGCGGTGCTCTACGTGTTCCTGAAGGAGTACCTGACCGTGCGCTGGGTGGACTTCCACCTCTTGATCTTCGGCGTGCTCTTCATCGCCATCGTGCTGATCTTCCCCGGCGGGCTGGTCCAGGCCCTGATCCAGGTCGGAGACGGCGCGCGGCGGCGGATCGTCCGCCGACCCGGAGCGACGACATGACCACACGTATCCCGCTGCTCGAGCTGGGCTCGCTGCAGAGCCGCCTGCCGGACCTGATCGCGAAGAAGGGCGAGCCGCCGTGGTCGGAGGCGCTGGTGCTGACCGACGACATCCAGGCCTTCCTGATCTGCCATCCGCCGGGCCAGCCGAACGACACGCACTATCACCATCACGACGAGTGGTGGGTGGTGCTGCAGGGCGAGATCGACTGGTACATCGAGGGCCAGAGCGGGCCGATCCACGCGCGGGCGGGCGACTTCGTCTTCGGCCCCAAGCACCTCTGGCATCACCTGGAGCCGGTCGGATCCACACCCAGCATCCGCATCGCCATCAACGCCCGCGGCGAGTTCCACCGCTACGACCGCCCCGGCTGCAAGCCCCTCTGATGTCGTAATGTAAGACCTGACCCCAGATCACAGACGGACGATGAGGTCGATCTCGACGGCGCCGCCGAGGGCCAGGGCGGTGACGCCGACGGTGGTGCGGGCCGGGAGCTTGCCGGGCGCGAAATACGAGGCGTACGCCGCGTTGACGGCCGCGTAGTCGGCGAAGTCGGTGAGGTAGATGCGCACCATCACCGCGCGGGCCAGCGTGGTGCCCGCGCCGGCCAGCACCGCCTGGAGGTTGCGCATCACCTGGTGCGTCTGGGCCACCGTCCCGCCCGGCACCAGGGCGTTGGTCGCGGGATCCGCTCCGAGCTGGCCGGTCACGAACAGGTACTCGCCCGCGCGCACCGCGTGGCTGTAGGCGGCGGTGGGCGGGGGCGGGGGTGCCGCCGCGAAGTTGAGGAACTCCAGCTCCACCGGGCTCGCCCTCAGGCGGCCCCGGGCTGGCCCTGGGCGGACGCCGCGGGCGTGGCGCTGGGCGCGCCGGCGCTGCGCGCGCTCCGTCCCACCCCGGTCACGAGCCGCAGGACGGTGGGCGCGAGCTTGGGGTCGAGGCTGTCGCGGATGCCGTCGCCCAGCAGGTTGAAGGCGAGCACGGTCACGGTGATGGCGAGCCCCGGGAAGAGCACGAGCCACCACTGCGGCACGAGGCCGGTGATCGCGTCGGCGAGCATGTTGCCCCAGGTGGGGGTGGGCGGCGGCACGCCGACGCCAAGGAAGCCGAGCGCGGCCTCGATCACGATGGCCACCCCCAGGTGCGTGGTAGCCAATACCAGATACGGCGCCACGCACTGGGGCAGCACGTGCCGCGACATCACCCGGAAGGACGAGGCGCCGGCGGCGCGCCCGGCCTCCACGAACGGCATCGCGCTCACGCTGAGCGCCACCGAGCGGATGACGCGCCCGCCGAAGGGCACGCGGGTGATCGCGATGGCCACGATGACCGCGGGGAGCCCGGTGCCGATCGCCATCGAGATCGCCATGGCGAGGATCAGGTCGGGGAAGGACTGGAAGATCTCCATCACCCGCTGGCTCATCAGGTCGAAGCGGCCCCCCAGGTAGCCGCACGCGACGCCCCACAGCGACCCCACCGTGGTGCCGAGCAGCACCGCGGAGAAGGCCACGAACAACGAGGTGCGGGCCCCGTAGATCACCCGGCTCAGCGCGTCGCGCCCCACCTGGTCGGTGCCGAAGAAGGCTTCCGCGCCCGGCGCCTTGTTCATGTGCCGGAAGTCGGCCTTGAGGGGGTCGCGGGGGGCGATCAGCGGCGCGGCCAGCGCGACAAAGACGATGAACACCGCGACGAGCCCGCCGGCCGCCGACAGCCAGTTCTGACGCAGGAGCGCGAGCATCGGGCGGGCCTACTGGTAGCGGATGCGCGGATCGAGCCACGCGTACGAGAGGTCGACGAGCGCGTTCACGGCCACGAAGATGAGCGCGTAGAGCAGCACCAGGTTCTGCACCACGATGATGTCGCGCTCGATGATCGCGGTGACCAGGGCGCGGCCGAGCCCGGGCACCCCGAAGGCCTGCTCCACCGCCACCGACCCGCCGAGCACGAAGCCCAGGAGCACGCCCGAGATCGTGACGACGGGCAGCAGCGCATTGGGCAACGCGTGGCGGAGCACCACCGCGCGCTCCACCGCGCCCTTGGCGCGGGCGGTCCGCACGTAGTCCTCGCGGATGACCTCGAGCAGGCACGAGCGCGACATGCGCGCGATGTACGCGCCCTGGGCGAGGCCGAGCACGATCGCAGGGCCGATGACGATCTGCAGGTTCTGCCACGGGTCCTCCCACAGGTGCACGACCAGGATGGGCGCCTTGTAGCCGAACCAGAACAGCAGCGCGAGCACGAGCAGCATGCTGAGCCAGAACCCGGGGATCGCGATGAACAGGATGGACAGGAAGCGCGTGACCGCGTCGGCCCACCCGTTGGGGCGGACCGCGCTCAGGATGCCGACCGGCAGGCCCACCAGCCACGAGATGATCAGGGCCAGGATCGCGATCTCGGCCGAGAGCGGCCCCCGGTGCAGGATCAGGTCGCGGACGGTGTCGCCGCGGAAGAACGACTTGCCGAGCTGCCCGCTCGCGATGTCACGCAGCCAGCGGACGTACTGCACCGGAAGCGAATCGGAGAGCCCGAGGTCCTTCATGATGAGCACGCGATCCGCCGGGGTCATCTTGGAGTGAGCTTCCACCCCGAGAAGGGCCACCAGCGGATCGCCGGGCAGGATGCGCAGCACCACGAACACGATCAGGGAGACCCCGATCACGGTGCTGAGCGCGAACAACGCCCGCCGAAGCAGATACTTCTGCACTAGCGCGAATCGACCCTAGGACTGCGCCATCCAGACCGTGTCCCAGCGCGTGACGTCGTAGATGCCGAAGAACTTCGTCGCGTTCTGCCCGTGCACGCGGTTGTAGAAGGCGTCGTAGATCTGCTCCCAGGCCACCGGCACCAGCGGCGGATCGTTCTCGAGGATCTCCTCGGCCCGGGGAATCATCGCCTTGCGCTTGTTCTCGTCCACCTCGCGCTCGAGGTTGTGCGCGAGGGAGTGGAACTCCTCGTTGGTCCAGCCCGAGTAGTTCTGCGGGCCGCCTTTGCCATACCACGCGGTGAAGTAGTCGGAGGGATCCATGAGCGAGGAGACGATCGCGCTGATCGCGAGATCGAAGTTACCGGAGCCGGCCTCCTCGAACCACTGCGAGGTCTGGACGACGCGCAGGTTGGTCTCGACGTTGAGGTTCTCCTTCAGCATGGCCTGGATGGCCACCGCCCAGAGCTTGAAGCTGGCGATATCGCGCACCACGAAGTCGAGGTTCTTGAGCCCCTGCCCGTAGCCCGCCGCCGCCATCAGCTTCTTGGCCTCCTGGATGGCCGCCTTGGGATCCTTCTGGTAGCCGAGCCGCTTCTCCAGCGCGGCCTTCGGGGTCGACCATTCGTGGAACGGGTACACGAAGCCGCCCACCTGCATGGGCGCGGTGTCCTTGACGACGTCGACCATCACGTTCCGGTCGGTGGCCAGGTGCAGCGCCCGGCGCACCCGCGGATCGGCGAACGGCTTGCGCTTCATGTTGAAGAAGTACGCCTGGATGACCGACTGGTTCATCGCGGTCGCGGTGACGCCCGGCATCTCCTTGGCCTTGCGCCAGGAGACCGGGTCCATGATCCGCGCGTAGTCCACCTTGCCGGAGAGGAACGAGGAGCCGAGCTCGGGCGAGAAGGGCGGCAGGTTGTAGATCTCGAGCCGGTCGAGGTAGGGCAGCCCCTTGTTCCAGTAGTTGGGGTTCCGCTCCTGGATCCACACTTCCTTGTCCTTCCGCGACACGTGGCGGAAGGGGCCGGTGCCCGGGAAGTTCATCACCTGCCGCAGGTTGCCCCCGTTGTCGTCGAGCGTCTTCTTGCGCACCACGATGTTCCAGCCGCTCGCGAAGGCGCCGAGCATGAAGGCGCGGGGCCGGGGCTCGGTCAGCCGGAACTCGATGGTGTACGCGTCCGGCGTCACGATGTCGCCCACCGCGGTGAAGAGCGAGGAGCGCGGGATGACCACGCCCTTGGGCGGCCGCACGATGCGGTCGTAGGTGGCCTTCATGTCGGCCGAGGTCATCTCGGCGCCGTCGTGGAACTTCACGCCTTTCCGTAGATGAAACGTATATTTCTTGCCGTCCGGCGCGATCTCCCACTTGTGGGCCAGGTCCGGGATGATGGTGTTGCCGTCGCGCGGGTCGCGGCGGATCAGCAGGTCGTACATCGGGGCCTGCGGCCCCAGGTTGGCGATCGTACCCGACTGGTGCACGTCGAAGTGGGCCGGGGCATTGAGGATGCCGAAGCGCAGGGTGCCGCCCGCCTTCGCGGCCGGATCGGCGGCCTTGACCATGAACTCCTGAGCCTCCGCGCGGCCGCGGAGGAAGGCGGGGGCCGCGCTCACGGTGGCGGAGGCCACGCCGAGCGTCTTCAGGAAAGAGCGGCGGCTCACCGGGGACTTGCGAGCCTTGTGAGGTACCGGATCGGCCATGGCGTTCCCCTCCTTTGGGGTACTCCACTGCGGGTCGATTGAGTCCGGACCGAGGGCGTTGGGTCCACGGAACATACACGAGCCGCCCGGTCCCTGGCAAGACGGTTTCTGCTAGACTCGACGCCAACTCACGCTCCGACAGCCCCGACCGGAGGATTGCCTCATGGAATTCGGCGTCCTGTTCACGTCGCACCCCAATCACGTCACCGAGCCCTACCCGCACCGCGGCGTCCACGCCCGCGTCACCGCCGAGATCCAGGCCGCCGACCGCCTGGGCTACGACACCGCGTGGGTGGCCGAGCACCATTTCTCGAACCAGTACGGCATCATGCCGGACGTCTTCACCTACATGGGCTACCTGGCTGCTCAAACCACGCGCATCCGCCTGGGCACCGCGGTGGTGACGCTGCCGCTCTACGATCCGATCCGCGTGGTCGAGAACATGGCCTTCGTGGACATCCTCTCGGGCGGCCGCGTGGTGCTGGGGCTCGGCTCGGGCTACCGGCCCTACGAGTTCGAGGGCTTCGGGCGCGACTTCGAGCACCGCCGCGACGTCCAGGAGGAGGCCATCGGCGTGATCCTGGAGCTCCTGCACAAGCGCCGCGTACGGCACGAGGGGGCGCATTTCCGGTCGATCATCGAGGGCGACTACGAGATCTTCCCGGTCAGCCAGCAGCAGCCCCACCCGCCGCTCTTCATGGCCGGCGCCACCGATCGCTCGCTCGCTTACGCGGCGCGCCACGGCTTCGGCCTGATGCTCTCCACGCTGCCGTCGGCCGACGTGCTGGCTCGACAGATCGCCCTCTACCGCGGCCACCTCAAGGAGGCGCCCGCCCCCCTCGACCAGAACCCGGCCGCGGGCAAGGTGGACATCGCGCGGTGGGTATACGTGGCCGACACCGACGCCGCCGCCAAGCGCGACACCGAGGACGGCATCGTGCGGCACATCAGCCACTTCATGGGCGCGGGCACCGCGGGCTACCTGGGCAACGTCTCGGAGAAGAACCGCGCGGAGAGCCTCGCCTACGACGACCTCGCCGCCACCACGCTGCTGCACGGCTCACCGGCCACCGTCATCGCCAAGCTCCGCGAGCTGCGCCACAAGACCGGGCTCACGTCGCTGCTGCTCCACTACCCGCCGTACTACGGCCACGAGAAGGCGATGCAGAGCCTGCGGCTCTTCGCGGAGAAGGTGATGCCGGAGTTTCGCCCGCCGGTGGATCGGGCGGCGGTGGCCTGAGCGGACTCCCCACAACGGCCTGACGGTCGCCACGCGCATCGAGGCGATGCCGAGCCGCGACACGTCCAGCCGGCGCTCCAGCTAGCCTCGCCGCGCGACTCGTCCCGGCGCGGGGAGGCGAGGCCCCCCGCGCCCGCCCCCTCGCCCGCGCTCGCGCCCCTCGCGGCATTGACAGCATCGGCAAGATGGGTGGAAGGGGGGCCCCTCAATGGAGACGATGACGATCACCATCGAATCGGACCGCGGCACGCGGATGAAGTTCCAGGTTGACCACGAGCCGCACTTCGATCTCCGGTCCGAGGAGGTGGATGGGCTCCACAGCACGGTCCGCACCGTCGAGAGCACGCTCGCGGAGCCGGATGAGAGCCGGCTATGCCTCGTCCTCGCCAAGCTGACGATCGGCAGCATCCTCGAGGCGCTTCCCCTGTCCGACGACGCCGATGACGACGAGGAGTGAGCGTTGACAACCGACCGCCGCGCAGCCACACTCGCGGTGTCTCGTCAGCACTCGCCGCTCCTCTTACCTCGGGAGGCTCTCCATGCCGTACGTCCTCATCCGTCACAAGGTCGGCGACTACCAGAAGTGGAGGCGGGCGTTCGACGCGCACGGCAAGGCG
>DATFAJ010000462.1:0-8138 GCA_035254745.1 Candidatus Methylomirabilota bacterium
GAAGTCGCGGATCTCCGCCGGGAGCGCCTCGCCCCGCAGGAGCCCCAGCGCCCGCCCCGCCTGCGCGGCGATCCGCGGGTGGATGTCCTGCTCCAGCAGGACCGCGAGCTGTCCCGCGGCCAGGTCCTGGCTTCCAAGAGCCAGGTAGCCGAGCGCGAGGTAGAGGCGCACATCGGCGCGATCCGGAGCCACGAGCACCGCGCGCCCGAGCGAGGCGACCGCGGCGTCGAACGAGCCCAGGCGGTACTGGGCGAGCCCGAGGCCGAACAGGGCCTCGGGCCGGTCCGGATGGGCGGCGAGGGCGTCGGTGAACCTCGCGGTGGCTTCCTCGTAGCGGCCTTCCTGCAGGGCGACCTCGCCCGACCGGAAGGCGGTGGCGCACCCGGTGATCAGCCAGACCAGGCCGGCCAGCAGGCAGGCCCGGTGGCGCCGGACGCGCCCGCTCACGGGAACGAGACGATGATCTCCGCGCACGCGGGCGTCCGGCTCGCGTCGGCCCGGACGATGTGGCGAAGGACGTCGGCTTCCGTGATGATGCCGACCACCCGGCCGCGGTCCATCACCGGGAGCGAGCCCACCCGGTGCTTGCGCATCGTCCACGCCGCCTCCGAGAGGGTCTCCTCCGGCGCGACCGTGATCACGTCGGTCGACATGATCTCCGCCACCTGGGTACCGGACAGCAGCACGTCCACCGGCGTCGAGCCGAGCGCCTCGAAGAGGCGCGGCGCGAAGAGGTGATGCCGCAGGTCGCGGTCCGTCACGATCCCCACCAGCAGCCCCTCGCGGCTCACCACCGGCAGATGGCGCACCCGGGCTCCCTGCATCCGCGTCACCGCCTCCAGGCACGAGTCTCCGGTGCCGATCGTCACCACCTGCCGGCTCATCAGCTCTCTCACCTGCATGACATCCTCCTTGGCGCTCAGCGCCGGTTCCTCCACCACACCACCAGCGCGCCCACCAGGACGATCACACCCAGCACGATCACCCAGTGATCCCGGATTGGCTCGATCATGTCGCGGTCTCCGAACTGTCCCCGTCGCGGAAGCTCGAGCGGACGGCCGCCAGCAGCCCCGCGGCCGCGAACGGCTTGGCCAGGAATGTGGTCGCGCCGGCCGCGAGGGCGGCCTGACGGGTCTCGGCCGACGGGTAGCCGGTCACCACGATGACCGAGGGAGGCTCGGGCATGCTCCGGGCCGCCCGTACCACGTCCAGACCGCTGCCGTCCGGCAGCCGCAGATCCGAGATGACGAGGTGGGGCTGCTCGCGCGTCAGCGCGGCCACGCCGTCGGCCCGCGTGGTGGCCACGATCACGCGGAACCCGTGGCGACGGAGCAGCCGCTCGTAGGTCGTCAGGAAGTCGCTCTCGTCGTCCACGACCAGCACCCGCCTGAGCTCGGTCCCGTCGGGCTTCATGACGTTCCCACGCGCGACGGGCTTCCGGCCAGCCGCTGGATCACCACCAGGACCCGCTCGGCGGCCGCGTGAGGATCGTACACATCGGTACGGATCGACAGGTCCGGGCGCACGGACTCCTCGTAGTCGAGCACGATGTCCGGCCGGGTCGCCGCGGAAGCCGCCGGCCGGTCGAACGTCAGGCCCCAGCGCACCGCGCGCTCGCGCTCGAGGCAGATCTCGGTCGGGCAGAGCAGCTGCACCTCGGCGAAGCACGGGATCAGCTCGCGGGCCGCTTCGCGCCAGGCGCGACGGCCCGCGGTGGCGTCCACCACGACCGACACGCCGGCCTCGGTGAGCAGCTTTGCGGTGTAGGCGAGCACGCGATGGACCAGATCCTGCTCGGCGTCATCGCCCGGCCGATCGTCCAGGAGGAACCGCTGCACCGGGGCCAGGTCGAGGAGACGCACGAGCGTGCCGCGGTCGCGCAGGGCCTCCGTCACCCGCTGGGCGAGCGTGCTCTTGCCACTGCCCGGCCGCCCGGTGATCCAGATGGCCCAGCCGGGCTCCCTCTCCTCCGTCGCCCCGGCGCCGGCGGCCCGCGCGAGCTCTCCGACCAGCCGGACGACGCGCTCGGCCGCCTCGTCCACGCTGTGCTGGCTCGTGTCGATCAGCAACTCGGGGGCGAGCGCGGGCTCGTAGGGCACGTTCACCCCGGGCACCGTGGCGCCCGGACGGGCGGCCTGCCGGTAGATGTCGCGCGGCGCGTGACCCGCCGTGCGGGTGCGCTCCCGCTCCTGGCAGATCTCGAGCGGACAGACGAGCTGCACCTCGGCGAAGCGCGGGATCGCGGCCCGCACCAGGTCGCGCCAGGCGCGCCGGTGAGCGGTGGCGTCGATCAGGACCGGCGTGTCCGTCTCGACCAGCGTGACCGCCATGTAGCCGAGCGCCCGGTAGACGATCTCTCGCTCGCGATCGGTGTAGCGGGGCTCGGGCGTGATGACCTTCCGGATCTCGTCGAGCTCGAGCCGCTTGACCGGCTGGCCCTGCTCCTCGAGCCGGGCCACGGTGGCCCGCGCGATCGCCGACTTGCCGCTGCCCGGAGGCCCGGTGATCCAGATCGCCCAGCTCATGTCTGGCTCTCGAGCAGCTTCAGCATCCGCCCGGGCACGAGCGGGCCACCCGCCATGAGGGCACGGGCGAAGCCCAGCAGCGCGCTCCGGGTCCGCGGGTCGAGGTCGGGATACCAGCGGGGATGGCCGATGACCAGCGCGCGGAACGCGAGGAACGGAGGGATGACGTCCCAGAGCTCCTCGTCGCGAGTTTCCTCGAGATAGGCGTCGAGGAACGCATGGCACAGCGAGACGAACGGCTCCGCCACGCCCCGCTGCCCGGCCGCCGCCGCCTTCCGCAGCCCGAAGAACAGGTAGTTGATGCCGAGCGCGCTCACGTCGTCGGCCGGCTCGCCCCACTCGCCCCGGCTCCGGTCGAGCACCGAGAAGTCGGTGCCGTCGCGGAACAGGAGGTTCCAGGGATGGAAGTCGCCGTGCACCCGGGCCAGCCGATGGTTGCGCCCGCGCAGCCGCCACCGCCAGGAGATCGCGTCGTGCTCGATCGCCTCGCAGACGTGCGGCAGGAGCGGCGGGTAGGGATGCGGGTAGCTGTCGAGGATGCCCATGAGACACTCGCCGTGCCCCACCAGCTCGCGGATGCGGCGCTCGTAGAGCGTGGGCTCGTCCCGCTTGACCGCGTGCGCGCGCGCGAGGAAGCACCCCAGCTCCCGGGCCCGGTCCGTGTCGAGGCTCCGGAGCGGCGCGGTCAGCAGCCGGTCGAGGTCGAGCCAGTAGAGCTTGCCCTCCGCCTTCTCGACGAGCTGGAAGAACTCGGTGGCGTCGCCGGCCGAGACCAGCGCGCCCGACGGCCGCGCGAAGCCCACGTCGAGGCTCCGCACGTGGCCGGGAAAGCTGTTGTAGGCGACGTGACCGTAGAGCGCCTGCCACGCGCGGTCCGCCGGGTAGTCGTGGCCGAAGCCCTGGACCACCCGGGTACGGGCCACCACGAGGCTTCGCACCGTCCCGCCCACCACGCACTCGACCTCGAAGGGCACCCCGTAGCCGAAGCCCTTCGGATCCTTGCAGTTCGCGTCCGGCCCGCCGAGGGGCCGCAGGCCCAGCACTTCCACCGGCCCCTCGAACACCGAGGCGAGGTAGGAGGCGAGAGCAGCTTCCACGCGCCTACTTTCCCCTGACCGTGAGCACCGGGCAGGGCGACACGGCGAGCACGCGGCTCGCCACGCTACCGAGGAACAGCTTGGCGAAGCCGGTCCGGCCGTGCGTGCCGATCACGACCAGATCCGCCTTCCGGGACCGGGCGGCCTGGGCGATGCGCTCGTGGGCCACGCCCTCGAGCAGGAGCCCCTTGACCCGTGCCCCCGCCTGCTTGGCTTTGTCGACCAGCTTGCGGAGCTGCTTCTGCGCGGCGGAGCGGGCGGCGGCCTCGAGGTCCTCGTAGACCTTGGGCGACACGTAGCCGTCCCCCATGAGAGGCACCGCCGGCACCATCACGTGCACCAGCAGGAGCTCTGCCCGGTTGCCCTTGGCCATCTCCACCGCCCGCTTGAACGCCGCGGTCGAGGCCCGGGAGAAATCGGTGGGATGCAGCACGCGCCGGATCCGGCTCATCTGAGAACCTCCTTGGGCTGGGTGGGTGCGACCGGAAGCTCCACGGGAGCCTCGGACGGCCGCAGGAGCAGGATCGGCACCGTGGTGCCGCGGAGGACCGACTCGGCCACGCTCCCCCAGACCAGCCGGCCGAAGCCGGTGCGCCCGTGAGTGGACATGACGATGAGGTCGACCTTGTACACGCGGGCGGCCTCGATGATGGCGGGCGCCGCCGGCCCGTACCACACGTGGGTCTCGACGTTGCGGAAGCCGCGCTTCTCGAGATTGGTCTTGACGCCGGCCAGGTAGTCCTCCGCGTCGTCGACCGCCTCGATCTGCGCGTTGATCGGGTCGACCCCGGGCAGGACACGGGCCTCGGTGGCCCGCACCAGCATGAGGGACGCGGAGTCGCGGTTCGCCGCGTCGAGCGCGTCGGCGATGGCGGCCTCCGCCAGTTCGGAGCCATCGAGCGGTACCAGGATTTTGTTGGCTTTCATCGTGTCCTCCTCGCGACGGCAAGACTGCAACCGAAATGCCACGACGGAAAGCGAGCCAAAACGAGAACTTGAGGGTCGAGCCGGCCGGGGGCCCTGAGGCGACGCCTCCCCGCTGGGTCACGGCCGCCACGGTCGAGCGGCCCCGCCCGCGGCGGCGGATCAGGCCCGCAGGTCGTACTTGTTGATCAGCCGGTGAAAGGTCTTGCGGTCGATGCCGGCGGCCTTGGCCGCCGAGGAGACGTTGCCGTCGTGCCTCGCCAGGAGGTCGCGCAGATACGAGACCTCGAGCACCTGCAGCCACTTCTCCTTGGCCGCCTTGAGGGTCAGATCGGCCCCGGCCCCGAGCTCCCCGGCGGGCCCAGCCCCGGGCGCGCTCGCCTCCGGCGCGGCCGGACGCGCGCCGGCGTGGAGGACGTGCTCGGGCAGGTCCTTCACGGTGACCTTCGGCCCGTCCGCCAGGGCGCAGGCCCGCTCGATCACGTTCTGGAGCTCGCGCACGTTGCCCGGCCACGGGTAGCGGTCGAGCGCCTCCGCCGCCGCCTCGTCCAGCCCGGTGACCCGTGCCTGCCCGTAGCGCTTGAGAAAGGTGTGGGCGAGGAGGCGCACGTCCCCCGCCCGCTCGCGCAGCGCGGGCAGGCGGATCGCGATCACGTTGATGCGGTAGTAGAGCTCCTCGCGGAACTGCCCCTTGGCGATGGCCTCGGCCAGGTTGCGGTTGGTGGCCGAGACCACCCGCACGTCCACGTCGACCAGGCCCGTCCCGCCCACCCGGCGGATCTGGCGCTCCTGCAGGGCGCGCAGCAGCTTGATCTGGAGGGAGGCGGGCAGGTCGCCGATCTCGTCGAGAAACAGGGTCCCGCGGTGGGCCGCCTCCACGAGCCCGGTCTTGGTGCGCACCGCCCCGGTGAAGGCGCCCTTCTCGTGACCGAACAGCTCCGACTCCAGCAGCTGCTCCGGCAGCGAGGCGCAGTCCACCGGCACGAAGGGGCCGCTCGCGCGCGGGCTGTTGGCGTGGATCGCGCGCGCGATCAGCTCCTTGCCGGTCCCCGACTCGCCCAGCACCAGGATGTTGGCCTCGGACCGGGCCGCCTTCTTCACCAGCTCGAACACCTGGGTCATGGCCGGGCTGCGGCCCACGACGTTCTCGAGCCCGAGCGTCTGCTGCAGCTGCTGGCGCAGGTTGCGGTTCTCGATCTGGAGCCCGCGATGGCGGAGCGCCCGCTCGACCGCGACGCGGAGCTGGTCCACCGAGAAGCTCTTCGGCAGGTAGTCGAACGCCCCTTCCCGGACCGCGGCCACCGCCGACTCGATGGACGCGAACCCGGTGATCATGATCACCGGCAGCGCGGGGTCCGTGGCGTGCGCGTGCTGCAGCAGCGCCATGCCGTCCATCTCGGGCATCTTGAGATCGGTCAGCAGGAGGTCCGGGTGCTCCCGCTCGAGGATGGCGAGGGCCGCGTGGCCGTTCTCGGCGGTGAGGCACGCGTAGCCCTGCCGGGACAGGATGCGCGAGCAGTTCTCGAGCATGTCCGGCTCGTCGTCGACGATCAGGATCCGCGCCGCGCTCATCCGAGCTGTCGCCGCGCTTTCCCGATCACCCCGACGGCCGAGGCGCCGAACATCCCGGCGATCACGAGCCCCACCGCGATGTCGGGCCAGGCCGACTGCAGGAGGGCCACGCCGGCGCTCGCCAGCAGCACCCCGGCATTCCCCGCCACGTCGTTGAGCGAGCAGACGTAGGCCGAGCGCATGTTGAGATCGTCCCCCCGGTGCCGCCACAGCAGGGCCAGGCAGACCGCGTTGGCGCCGAGCGCGAGGAGACCGACCCAGCCCATGACCTCCGCCGCGGGCAGCAGCCCCCGCTGGAGCTTCGTCGCCACCTCCACCAGCACCCCCGCCCCGAAGGCGGCCATGAGCAGGCCCTTGCCGAGCGCGACCCGCGCCTGCCAGAGCGGCCCGCGCGCGAGCACCGAGAGGCTCGCGCCGTAGACGATGGCGTCGCCCAGCATGTCGACCGAGTCCGCCACCAGCGACGTGGAGTGGCCGCGGATGCCCCAGCCGAGCTCGAGCACGAACATGGCCGCGTTGACCGCGAGCACGATCTGCAACACTCGGCGCTGGCGCTGCGGCACCTCGGCGCGGACCTCGCAGCACTCCCGCATCGCGACCGCTGCCCTCACCACATGACCACGCCGCCGTCGATGTTGACCGACTGGCCGGTCATGAACGCGGCGGCGGGGGAGCAGAGGAACGCGATCAGCCCGGCCACCTCCTCGTCGGAGGCGGCCCGGCCCATCGGGATGCGCTCGAGCTGCCGCTGCCAGCCGTCGCTGCGGCCGAGCACGTCCATTCGTGCGGTATCGATGGTTCCCGGACAGACCGCGTTGACGGTGACCCCGTGGCGCGCCACCTCCATCGCGAGCGACTGGGTGAGCCCCTGGATGCCGAAGTTCGCCGCGTTGTACGCGGCGGTGTTCGGGCTGCCGCGCTTGCCCGCGATCGAGGAGAGGTTGACGATGCGTCCCCACTTCTGCCCGATCATGATCGGCACGATCTTCTTGCACAGGAGGAAGGCGCCGGTGAGCTTGATGTCGAGCACCTTGCGCCAGACCGCCTCGTCGAGATCGGGCAGCGGCACGCGGTCGTTGCCCCGCGGGTAGGCCGCGTTGTTCACGAGCACGTCGAGGCGGCCGAAGGTCGTCACGACCTGGTCGACCAGGCGTCCCACCGGCCCGGCCTGGCTCACGTCGCCGGTCCAGGTCATGGCGCGCCGACCGGCCGCGCGGATCTGCTCCGCGGTGCTCTCGACGTCGCGCCACCCGGCCTTCTTCTCGTCCTCCGGATAGGTCGAGGGATCGCGCCCCGTCCCGGTGACCACCACGTCGGCTCCCAGCTCGGCCAGGGCCATCGCGGTGGCGCGCCCGATCCCCCGCAGCCGCCCGGCCCCGGTCACCAGCGCCACCCTGCCGTCCAGCGCTCCCATGTCGTGTCCTCTCTCCGTGCGCCGTCCCTCGACGGCGGTCACGGGAATACTACCATCGGCGGGGCTCAGGCCCGCGCGGGCTCGGTCCCCTCGAGATCGGTGGCGAGCGTGCTCCGCCCCACGAGCAGGACGAGGCCCGCGGCGGCCAGCATGCACCCGGTCACCAGCACCGGTGCGGTCAACCCGATCCGGTCGGAGGCGATCCCGATCAGGGAGGGCGACGCGGCGTCGCCCAGGAGATGCATCACCATGGTGGTCACCGCGAACCCGCGGGCGCGGAGATCGGCGGGCAGCACGTTGGCCATCGCGGCGTTGAGCGGGCCGATGTTCATGAAGAGCAGGAACAGGGTCACGAACATGGCCGGCCAGAACACCGCCGGCGAGGGGGCCAGGACCGCGGGCAGCGTGAACACGATCGACAGGACCAGGGTCGCGCCGGAGAGCGTGAAGTGGGCCGTCCGGTAGCGTCGGGCCAGCGCGTCGCTCAGCCGACCTCCGACCAGGGTGCCGCCGAAGCCCGCCACCACCAGGATCAGCCCGAAGGTGGTGGCCGCGGTCCCGAGCGGGATCCCGCGCTCCCGGACGAAGTAGGTCGGCATCCAGGTC
>DATFAJ010000463.1:0-7390 GCA_035254745.1 Candidatus Methylomirabilota bacterium
CCATACGACATCAGCCCACCGGCCGCCACATAGTCTCGGTCCATGAGCATCGTGGGCAGCCGGTTCTTGGCCGCGAAGGCGAGAATCTGGTCTAGGGCTCTCGTCGTCATCGTGTGGCTGATGAACACCGCGTCGGCACGACCTTCCGTCATCTCCGAGAACGCATCTCCGAAATCGTCCCGGTTCCGCACGGCAATGACGATGGGCTGGAGTCGTAACGCGGGCGCGGTCGCCTCGATCTCCTTGAGCAGGCCCTGATGCCACGGGATGGCGGGATCCCACAAGACGGCCGGGCGGGAGATACCCGGCGCCACTTCCTTGAGAAGCTGCAGGCGCTTCGGGGTCATTTCCGCCAGCATGATCGTGACACCGGTCACGTTGCCTCCCGGCCGCCGGAGGCTCGTGACGAGCCCGCCTCCCACTGCGTCCGCGCTGGTCGCCATCACGATCGGGATCGTCGAGGTCGCCTGCATGGCGGCTCGGATGGCCGTCGCGACATCGGCGACGATGACGTCCGGCCTGAGACGGACCAGCTCCGCGGCCAGCGCGGGCAACCGCTTGCTCCCGCCCAGTTGATACCGCCAGTCGATGACGAGGTTCTGGCCCTCGACGTAGCCGAGGTCACGAAGCCGCTGGCGAAGGGCTTGCGGCGGGGGCGCGTCGGGAGGATAGAGATTCAACAGGACACCGATGCGCGATGGTTTCCCCACCGGCTGCTGCGCCTCGGTTACGACTGGCGCGACGAGGAGGGCGCTCGCAGTGATCGCCAGAAAGGTGCGTCGAGGCATCTCGGGCAAGCTCAGCGAGTCCATCTGGTCCCTCCTGCACGCCATCGCGGCGGGATCTCCTTTTGGCTTGCGGCTCGGCCATCGGTCGGCGACTACGGTAGGGGGTGCGTGAACGGCCTGTCAATCACTTCCCTGGCCGCACGGGCCCGATCGCCTCGGAGAGACACGGGGGATTGTCGCGGGAATCGCGCGTCCGCCTGCGGCCCGGAGACAATCCGACTATACTGGGTCGATGTTCCACCCGGTCGTCGACGCCTGGTTCCGCTCCCGCTTCCACGAGCCGACGCCCGTGCAGGCCCACGCCTGGCCGCTGATCGCGGCCGGCCAGGACGTGCTGATGACCGCGCCCACCGGGTCCGGCAAGACCCTCGCCGCCTTCCTGGCCTGTCTCGACCGGCTCTTCCGCGAGGGAGTCGAGGGGCGCCTCGAGGACCGCACCGCGATCCTCTACGTCTCGCCGCTCAAGGCCCTCTCCAACGACGTCCGCCGCAACCTCGAGGAGCCGCTCGGCGAGCTGGCCGCCGCCGCGACGGCCGCGGGCCTGCCCGCCCCCGGCATCCGCACCGCGGTCCGCACCGGCGACACCCCTGCCCACGAGCGTAGGCAGGCGGGGCGCCGCCCGCCCCACGTGCTGGTCACCACGCCCGAGTCGCTCTTCATCCTGCTCACCGCGGAGTCGAGCCGCGGCTGGCTCTCGCAGGTGCGCACCGTGATCGTGGACGAGATCCACGCGGTGGCCGGCGACAAGCGCGGGGCGCACCTCGCGCTCTCCCTCGAGCGGCTCGAGGAGCTCGTGGTCTCGCGGGGCGGGGCGCGCCTGCAGCGCGTCGGACTCTCCGCCACCGTCCGGCCGATCGAGACGGCGGCGCGGCTGCTCGTGGGGTCGACGCGGCCGATGCCCGAGGTGGTGAACGTGGGCCAGCGGCGCGACATGGACCTGGCCATCGAGGTGCTGGGCGACGAGCTCGGCGCGGTCTGCACCAACGAGCAGTGGGAGGAGATCTACGACCGGGTGGCCGCGCTCGCGCGAGAGCACCGCTCCACGCTGGTGTTCGTCAACACCCGGCGCCTGGTCGAGCGCGTGACCCGCCACCTGGCCGATCGCCTGGGGGCGGAGCGGGTGGCCGCCCACCACAGCAGCCTGAGCCGCCAGCGGCGCTTCGACGCCGAGCAGCGGCTCAAGTCGGGGGAGCTGTCCCTGGTGGTGGCCACCGCTTCCCTCGAGCTGGGCATCGACGTGGGCACCGTGGACCTCACCTGCCTGCTGGGCTCGCCGCGGTCGATCGCCACCGCGCTGCAGCGGGTCGGACGGTCGGGGCACGCGCTGCTCGCCACCCCCAAGGGCCGCCTCTTCCCGCTCACCCGCGACCAGCTCGTGGAGTGCGCGGCGCTGGCGCGGGCGGCGCGACGCGGCGAGATCGACCGCCTCTCACTGCGTGATGCACCGTTAGATGTCCTGGCCCAGCAGGTGGTGGCCATCTGCGCGAGCGAGGAGCAGGACGAGGATCGGCTCTTCGCCCTCTGCCGGCGCGCCGCGCCCTACGCGGCACTCGACCGGCAGGACTTCGACCAGGTGGTGGACATGCTGGCCGAGGGCATCGCGACCCGGCGCGGGCGCTACGCGGCGCGGCTGCACCGCGACGCGGTCGGCCGGCGGCTCAAGGCGCGCCGGGGCTCGCGGCTGGCCGCGATCACCTCGGGCGGCGCGATCCCCGACAACGCCAGCTACGAGGTGGTGCTCGAGCCCGACGAGACCACGATCGGCTCGCTCGACGAGGACTTCGCCATCGAGTCGATGGCGGGGGACGTCATCCTGCTCGGCAACACCTCCTGGCGCATCCGCCGCATCGAGAGCGGGCGCGTCCGGGTGGAGGACGCGGGCGGCGCCCCGTCCACCATCCCGTTCTGGCTCGGCGAGGGGCCCGCGCGCACGCCCGAGCTCTCCGCCGAGCTGGCCGCGGTGCGGCAGGGGGTGGCGGACCGCCTCCACGATCCGGAATCGGCCGTCGAGTGGCTCGAGCGCGAGACCGGCCTCGATCGGCGCGGAGCCGAGCTCGCGCGCGACTACATCGCGGCGGCCCGGGCCGCGCTCGGGGCGGTGCCGACGCGCGACACGGTGGTGGTGGAGCGCTTCTTCGACGAGGCGGGGGGCATGCAGCTGGTGGTCCACGCGCCCTTCGGCGGTCGCATCAATCGAGCGTGGGGCATGGCGCTTCGCAAGCGGCTCTGCCACAGCTTCAACTTCGAGCTGCAGGCCGCGGCCACCGACGACGGCGTGCTCCTCTCGCTGGGCCCGCAGCACAGCTTCCCGCTCGAGGCGGTCTTCGAGATGGTCCACCCGAGCGGGCTCGAGGAGCTCCTGACCCAGGCCGCGCTCCAGGCGCCGATGTTCACCACCCGCTGGCGCTGGAACGCGAACCGGGCGCTCGCCCTGCTGCGCTGGCAGAACGGCCGCCGCGTGCCGCCGTACCTGCAGCGCATGCGCGCCGAGGATCTCCTGGTCGCGGTCTTCCCGGCCCAGCTCGCCTGCCAGGACAACATGGAGGCGGGTCCCATCGAGGTGCCCGACCACCCGCTGGTCCGCGAGACCCTGCGCGACTGCCTGACAGAGGCGATGGACATCGACGGCCTGCGCGCCTGTCTCACCGCGATCCACGGAGGCCAGATCAAGCGGGTGACGCGCGAGACGCCCGAGCCGTCCGTGTTCGCCCACGAGATCCTGAACGCGAACCCCTACGCCTATCTCGACGATGCACCCCTCGAGGAGCGGCGTGCCCGCGCGGTCACGCTGCGGCGCGGCCTGCCCGCCACGGTGGCGGACGACATCGGCCGCCTGGACCCCGAGGCCATCGCCGCGGTGGTCGAGGAGGCGTGGCCGGACCTGCGCTCGGCCGACGAGCTGCACGATCTCCTGCTCGACCTTGGCGCTCTGCCCCAGGACTCGAGCGACATCCGGACCGATCTCCAGACCGAGTCCTGGTCCGGCTACCTCGACGAGCTCATCGCGGCCGGCCGCGCCGCGCGCCTGCGCGTGGACGGCCGCGTGCTCTGGGTCGCCGCCGAGCGGCGCTCGCTGGCCGCCACCGTGTGGCCGCGCGGCCGGTTCGAGCCCGACGTGATCGAGCCGCCCGCGCGGCGGGCGCCGGCCTGGTCGGATCGCGAGGGTGCCCTCGTGGAGGTGGTCCGCGCGCGGCTCGGCCTCGTCGGCCCCACCACCGCGCCCGCCCTCGCCCAGCATCTCGGCGTCACGCCGGGCGAGGTGGACGCGGCGCTGGCCGCGGTCGAGGCCGAGGGCGGCGTCCTGCGCGGACGCTTCACTCCGGGAGCGGTATTGGAATGGTGCGACCGGCGCCTGCTCGCGCGCATCCACCGGCGGACCCTCGATGGGCTGCGACGGCTGATCGAGCCGGTCTCGCCCGCGGCGCTGCTGCGCTTCCTCTTCTCCTGGCAGCACGTGGCGCCGGGGAGCCAGCTGCACGGGCGCGACGGCCTCCTCCGGGTGATCGAGCGGCTACAGGGCTTCGAGGCCGCGGCGGGGGCCTGGGAGCGCGAGCTCCTGGCCGCGCGAGTGGCCGGGTATCAGCCGGGCTGGCTCGACGAGCTCTGTCTCTCCGGCGAGGTCACCTGGGGCCGGCTCGGCCTGCACGAGAGCGCCCGCCACGCGGGTCGCCGCCTGTCCGCCGCGGTGCCGCTGGCGCTGCTGCTGCGTCGGGATCTCGCCTGGCTGCTCGACCCGCGGCCCGACCTCGCTGCGCTGCCCCGCACGCCCTCGGGCCCGGCGCTCGACGTGCTGACCCACCTCGAGCGCGCCGGCGCTTCGTTCGTCGAGGACATCGCGGCGGGCGTGCGCCGGCTCCGCATCGAGGTCGAGGAAGGGCTCTGCGAGCTGGTGACCGCCGGGCTCGTCACCGGCGACGGCTTCGCCGGTCTGCGCAGCCTGCTCCACTCCGAGAAGCGCCGGCGGCCGCGGCCGGGGCGGCCCGCGCCCGCGCGCCCGTCGCCCGGCACCGGTCGCTGGGCCCGACTGGTCCCGCCCGTCGCGCCGTCCGCCGACGACCTGGTCGAGGCGCGCGCCCGCCAGTACGTCCGCCGCTACGGGGTGGTCTTCCGCGACCTGCTCCAGCGCGAGCCGGGCGTCCCGGCCTGGCGCGATCTGCTGCGCGTCTACCGCCGGCTCGAGATGCGCGGCGACCTCCGGGGCGGGCGCATCGTGGGCGGGTTCGTGGGTGAGCAGTTCGCGGCACCGGAAGCGCTCGAGGCATTGCGCGCCATCCGGCGGGAGCAGCCCGCCGGGCAGATCGTCTCGGTATCGGCGTGCGACCCGCTCAACCTGGTCGGCATCGTGACGCCGGGACCGCGGGTGCCGGCGGTGCTCGGCCACCGCGTGAGCTACCGCGACGGGGTGCCGGTGGGAGAAGAGACCCGGGGCCGCGCGCCGCGGGCCGGGACGCGGAAGCGGCGCTAGCGGCGGAGGCCGCGCGACTGGACGCCCTGCGTCACGTCCCGGTCCAGATCGGGGCGCCGCACCGGGCCGGGCTGGCTCTCGCGCAGCATCTTCTCGGTGCGCTGGCGGTCGAGCTCGCTCAGCGCCTGCGCGGTGTCTTCCTCGATCTTGCGGGGCGGCACCTTCTGGAGCGCGGGGGCGCGCTGCTTGTAGTCGAGGTCGATCGAGCCCGACTTGGGCGCCTGCGCGGACGCGATCCCGGCGCTCGAGGCAACGATCGACAGGACGATCAGCAACGTCTTCATGGCCCCCACGACCTAGAGCGTAGGCGCCGGTGGGCCGGCCTGTCAAACTTTCGGGACGCGCTGCGCGCCGTGGGCTAGGCGCCGAAGGCCACCCGCGCGGGTGTTCGCTCGAGCGCCCCGGCGCGCGACCCGAGCCATTCGAGCCGCTCCCGTAGCCGCACCACCGCTCCGATCACCGCCACGACCGGCGGGGCCAGCCCGGCCGCCGCGGCGCCCGCGACGATGTCGCCGAGGGTGCCGACCACCGTCTCCTGCGCCTCGGTCGTCCCCCAGCGGATCAGCGCCACCGGGGTGTTCGGCGGGCGACCGTGCGCCATCAGCGTGGCCGCGATGCGCGGCAGGCTCGTTCCCGCCATCAGCACCACGAGGGTGTCGACGGCGGTGGCCAGCCGCGCCCAGTCCACTCCCGCGCCGTCCTTCTCCGGGTCCTCGTGTCCGGTCACCACCGCGAACGACGAGGCGAGCCCGCGATGGGTCACCGGGATCCCGGCGTAGGCCGGCACCGCCACCGCGGCGCTCACGCCGGGCACGATCTCGAACGGGATCCCCGCCTCCGCGAGGGCCAGCGCCTCCTCGCCGCCGCGGCCGAGCACGAACGGATCGCCGCCCTTGAGGCGCACCACGACGCGCCCGCGTCGCGCCTGCTCGATCAGAAGCGCGTTGATCTGCGCCTGCGGCAGGCAGTGGGTGCCCGGGCCCTTGCCCGCGAAGATCCGGAGCGCCCCCGGGGGGGCTTCGTCGAGCAGGGCCGGGTTGACGAGGCGGTCGTACACGACCACGCGGGCGCGGCGCAGCACCTCGAGCCCGCGCACGGTTATGAGGCCCGGATCGCCCGGTCCGGCGCCGACCAGGTAGACGCGCCCGGGCTCGATCATGCCGACTCGAGGCTCGCGGCCAGCCGCGCGCGGGCCCGGTGATAGCGGCGGGCCACGATGAGCCGTCGCAGCCGATCGTCGAGCGCGCCGCGCCAGCGGTCGGGGGCTGGCGACACGCCGCGCCGCCGCAGATCCTCTCGTGCCTCCGCGGCCAGCTCCACGAGCGCCGCGTGCTCCTCGGTCAGGTAGCCCTCCAGCTCCTCGCGGATGGCCCGCGCCGCCGCGGGGCTCGCGCCGCCCGTCGACACCGCCACCACGAGGCGGCCGCGCCGGATCACCGCGGGCAGGATGAAGTCGCAGGCCGCCGGCTCGTCGGCGGCGTTGACCAGCACCGAGCGGGCGCGGCCGTCCGCGACGACCGCCCGGGTCACCGCCGCGTCGTCGGTGGCCACGAGCACGAGCCGCTGACCGTCGACGTCGCCGCCTCGGTACTCGCGCGCCCGGTGAGCCAGCCGCCCCTCGGCGGCCCAGCCCGCCAGCCGCTCGGTCACGGTGGGGCTCACCACCGTGACCCGCGCGCCCGCGGCCAGCAGCCCCGCCACCTTTCCCTCGGCCACCGGGCCGCCCCCGACCACCAGGCAGGGATGATCGGCCAGGCCGAGGAAGAGCGGGTAGTACTCGCGCGTGCTCACCGCTTGGCGGTCTCGACCGCCTCGCGGCCCGGCGCGGGCGTCAGACGCAGGTAGGGCTTCAGCGCCCGCCAGCCGGCCGGGAACTTGGCGCGCGCCTCCTCGTCGGAGACGGCCGGCACGATGATCACGTCCTCGCCCGGCTTCCAGTTCACCGGCGTCGAGACGCCCATCCTGCTGGTGAGTTGTATCGAATCGAGCACCCGCAGGACCTCGTCGAAATTGCGGCCGGTGCTCATGGGATAGGAGAGCATCAGCTTGATCTTCTTGTCCGGGCCGACCACGAACACCGAGCGCACGGTGGCGTTGGTCGCGGCGGTGCGGCCTTCGGAGCTGCCGGCTTCGTCGG
>DATFAJ010000464.1:0-10555 GCA_035254745.1 Candidatus Methylomirabilota bacterium
GGAGCGTTGCCGATCCGTTACGGATGATCGACTCGGACACCTGGAGGCACCCCCCGAGCGGGCCGAACGGAGCGCCCGCGGCGGCCAGCTCCTCCAGCAGGACGAGCACAAAGCCCATGGGCCGCTCCCGGCCGCCGTGCTCCCGCGGCCAGGTCAGGCTGAGCCAGCCGCGCTCGCCGAGCGCGCGGGTGAACGCGCGGGAGTGGGCGCCGGAGCCGTAGCCGGCGTCGGTGCCGTCCAGCGCGAAGGTCTCCGGGGGATGCGCCTGCAGGAAGTCGCACACCTCGTCCGCGAAGGCCTGCTCGTCGGTGGAACGCCCGAAGTCCATGCGAGGGGTACGCCTACGCGGGAGCGCCGAGCGTCGCCTTGAGCGAGAACATCAGGGGCAGGCTGCCGGGCCCCTGGGGCAGGCGGGAATCGGCGGGCAGCCGGTACCACCCGTCGGCGCCCTGCTCCATCCACGGGAAGAACTTCCACGCGAGGACCGGATACTCCTCGAAGGACTCGATGCGCAGGCCGGCGCGCAGGAGCGCACCGATGATGCTCGACAGCGGGTGCAGCCAGACGTGCTCGACGCTCCGGATCGGCGCGTCGGGCGTGCTGTAGCAGCCGGCGTACTCGTCGCGGATCGGCTCGGGCCCGTGGAAGTAGGGATGGAGCAGCCGGAGATCCGGCTCGGTCAGCCGGTCGTTGAAGCACAGCAGGATCGGGTGGACCTCGACGATGTAGAAGACACCACCCGGGGCCAGGTAGCGCGCGATCACCTGGGCCCACCGCTCGAGATCCGGGAGCCAGCCGAGGACGCCGTGCGAGGTGAACACCACGTCGAAGCGGCCGGCGAGCGTCGAGGGCAGCTCGTAGAGATCGCTCTGGACGAAGGTGGCCGGCACGCCCATCCGGGCCGCGAGGGCCCGCGCCGCGGCGATCGCCTCCGCCGAGAAGTCCACCCCGGTCACCGTCGCGCCGTGCCGGGCCCAGCGGATGGTGTCCATCCCGAAGTGGCACTGCAGGTGGAGCAGGGTCTTGCCGCGCACGTCGCCCGGCCCGGCCCGCGCGATCGGATCGAGGTCCCGTCCGCGCCCCGCCGCGAAGGCCTCGACGTCGTACAGCTCGGATCGCAGGTTGATGCGCGTCCAAGCGTCCCAGAGCTCGCGATTGGCCTCGCGGTACCGGTCCATCAGTCGAGCCGGTAGACCCGTCGCGCGGTGCCCGCGAACATCGCCTGCTTCTCGGAGGCGGAGGCCCCGGCGACGATGCGCTTGAACGCGTTCCAGAGCGCGGCCCAGCCGATGCCCATCTTGTCGACCGGGAAGTTGCTCTCGAAGAGACAGCGGCTCGGGCCGAAGAGCTCGATCCCGGTCTCGAAGTAGGGCCCCCAGAGGGCGGCCAGCTCGGCGGAGGTGGGCGGCTTGGGCTGGGTGCGGTAGTCGTAGGCGGCCAGGCGCATCATCATTCCACCGAGCTTCAGGCTGACGTTGGGGCAGCGAGCGACCTCGGCCATCGACGCCTTCCAGGCCGCGAAGACCTCCTGCTGCTTGCCCGCGTAAGGGCCGTAGCCGAGCACGCCGCCCACGTGGCCGAGGACGATGTTGGCGTCCGGGTGGGCCCGGGCCAGCTCCGCCACCTCGCCGAGCTGCGGGTGAAAGACCCACGCGTCGAGAGAGAGGCCGAGCCGGGTCAGGCACGCGAGGCCGGCGCGGAACTCGGCGCGCCGGTAGAGATGGGGGCCGCCCGCGGCCTCGCTGTTGCCGATGACGTCGCTCGCGTCCCACGCGGCCGAGTGGCGCACGCCGCGGAATCGTCCACCCCCGGCCTTCAGGTGGGCCTCCAGCACCGGCTCGACGCGGTCGCCCAGGGTGAGATCGGCGAAGCCCACGATGCCGGCGGCCACGCGGGTGGGTCCGTACGTCCCGCTGGCGCTCATCGCGGCCTGGCCGGTCACGAACTCGATCTCGCCCACCGGCCGCATCTCCGGCGGGCCGCCCGCGCGGTACATCGAGTGGCACTCGAGGAAGACGCTGGCGACGATGTTGTGGCCGGTGGCCACGTCGGCCAGGAAGTCGGGCAGGAAGTAGCGATGGCCGCCGCGGTGCCACAGGTGATGGTGGGTGTCGATGATCGGCAGGTCAGGCTCGAGGATCGGCTCGGGCGGGTTCTGCGCGAGCCACGCCTCGTCGGGAGGGTGAATGCGGCCGAACTGGGTGGGCCGGGCGGACGCCGTCGTCACGAGAGGACCTCGTTCCACTCGCGGACGTGCCACCGCGCGACGACGCCGTGGACGACGAACGGGTCACCCGTCGCGAACTCCTCCGCCGCCTCGCGGGTGGTGAAGACGGCCATCGAGCCTTCCCGCTCCGGATTGCCGAAGGGGCCGGCCATCAGGAGGGTGCCGCGCCAATGGAACTCCTGCATGCGAGCCCGGTGCGCGGGGAAGTGCATGGGCGCCTTCGCGCGCACGTCCGGCGCCGAGTCGTAGAGGAGCACGTACTTCACGTGGCGAGCCCCCGCAGCAGCGCCTCGCTCGCCGCGTCGGCGGGGAAGAAGCACTCCACCCGCAGCTCGTGCAGCGTGATGTCGTAGGGCACGCCCAGGCTCGCGAGGGTGGAGAAGAACTTCACGTGGAAGTCGTCCTTGCGCATCTCGACGGCCAGGAACGGGACCGGGGTCACGTCGAGGTCGAGGCGGCGCCACTTCTGCGGCACGTCGGGATAGGACAGCAGCTCCTCGAGCAGGCGCCGCGTCTCGTCGTCGCCGACGCCGCGGGCCAGGTCCCGGTGCAGCCACTGGATCAGGGCCGCCGCGGTGGCCTCCCAGTTCACGATGTAGGGCCGCATGCCGCGCGGGTGATAGAAGAGCCGCATCGCGTTCGGGCGGCCGCCCACCGCGGCGAGGTCCTCGGGGGAGACGAAGCGCGCCATCAGCCGCTGCGCGCCCTGGTTGCTCATCAGGAGGTTCCAGTGGCCGTCGACCACCAGGCCGGGGAACGGCTCCTGCTGGCGCAGCGTGAAGTCGAGCGCGCGCCGCACCTCGCTCATCTGCGGCGCGTCGAGCGCGGTCTCGCGGTAGACCGGCGCGTAGCCCGCGGCGGCGAGCAGGTCGTTGCGCCCGCGCGGCGGCACGTCGAGGGCGCGGGCCAGGAGCAGCACCATCTCGCGGCTCGGCTGGGAGCGCCCGGTCTCGATGAAGCTCAGGTGGCGCGTCGAGATCTCGGCGTCGACCGCGAGGCTCAGCTGGCTCAGCCGCCGGCGCTCCCGCCACTGCTTGATGAGCAGGCCCACCGGGCTCGACCGGGGCCTCTTGACCGTGGGGGCGCCGTGCCTCATGCCGGGGAAGGTACACCCGGGGCCGGCCGCTTCGCCATTACCTTCGAGGTAATTGAACTGCCTCGCCGGCTGGGCCAGGATAACCGGGGCCCGAGGGCCCGGCCCGAGAGCCCAGAGGAGGCAGCCATGGCGATCGATCCCAGTCTCTTCAACGAGCGCATGCAGGGCACGCTCAGCACCCTGCTGGGCTTTCGCATCGTGGAGGCGAGCCCGGACCGGGTGGTGGCGGAGCTGACCATCCGCGACGACCTGCGCACCGTGGGCGGCGCGCTCCACGGCGGCACCCTCATGGCGCTGGCCGACACGGTGGGGGCGGCGGCCACCATCGTGAACCTGCCGACGGGGGCCACCACGACCACGCTCGAGTCCAAGACCAACTTCTTCGCGGCCGGGCGGAGCGGCGTCGTGCGCGCGGAGGCCACTCCACTCCACCGGGGCAAGCGTACGCAGGTGTGGCAGACGCGGATCACCGACGAGTCCGGCCGGCTGCTCTCGCTGACCACCCAGACCCAGATGGTGCTGATGTGACCACGGCCACGAGCGGCCGCCCGATTCGCGTCGCGTTCGCCGGCGTGTTCGCGGGCCAGGTCGCGGACCGGGTGCGGGCGCGGATCGAGGTGCCCTGCGACGTGGTGCAGGGCGGCGAGGGCGAGGTTCTCGATCGACTCGGCGACGTGGACGTGCTGGTGAGCATGGCCTTCACCCGCGAGATGGCCCGGGCGGCTCCGCGTCTCCGCCTGGTGCAGGTGCCCGGCGCCGGCCTCGACCGGATCGACCGGGGCGCGCTCCGGCCCGAGACCGCGCTGGCGAATGCCTACGGCCACGACGTCGGCATCGCCGAGTACGTCGTCGGCGCCATGCTCGCGCTCGCCCGGGACTTCTGCCGGATCGACGCGAGCCTCCGTCGCGGCCGGTGGGAGAGTGTCTGGTCGGGCACGCCGGTGCCGCTCTGGTCCGAGCTGGCCGGCAAGACGCTCGGGATCGTGGGCTACGGGCGGATCGGCCAGGCCGTCGCCCGTCGGGCCCTCGCCTTCGACATGGAGGTCCTGGCCATCCGCCGCGACGCGAGCCGGCCCGATCCCAACCGCCTGGGGTTCCTCCGCGGGCCGGAGGCGCTCGACGACGTGCTCGGCCGCGCCGACTTCCTGGCCCTCACGCTCGCGCTCACCCCCGAGACGCGCGGCCTCATCGACGCCCGCGCCCTCGGCCGCATGAAGCCCGCCGCGATCCTCATCAACGTGGCGCGTGCCGAGGTGGTGGACGAGGCCGCGCTCTACGACGCGCTCGACCGGGGCGCTCTCGGAGGCGCCGCGCTCGACGTGTGGTATCGCTATCCCCAGGGCCCCGAGCCGACGCTGCCCGCGCATCAGCCGTTCCACACGCTGCCGAACGTCCTGATGACCCCGCACGTGTCGGGCTGGACCGAGGGCATGATGGACTCGCGCGCGGCGGTGATCGCGCAGAACATCCACCGCGTCGCCCGGGGCGAGGCGCCGGTCAACCTCGTCCGTCGCGACGCCGGTGCCTAAGCGCGGCAGCCCCGCTGTCACGGGCGGGTAGGGGCAGCCGGTCCGCGCCGGCTAAGTGCGCGCCAGGCTTGAGGGCCGCCTTGGCATCGCCTTTGCGGTCGATCCAGGTCATGGTCACGAGCCAGGTCTCGCAGCCGATCCGCGGAGCGTGCCGGTGCGGCCACATGCTGAGCATGCACTGCCAGGTCGACGGGTCGGGGCCCTGCGCCGAGCCCGGATGCTCCTGCGCCGGTGCTACCATGGTGGCCGGTGACGGCCACGATCGACCGGGCGAGGATCGCAGCGACTCATAAGCTGATCCGGGCCCACATCCGCGAGACGCCGGTCATGGAGCTGACCGGCGCCGACCTCGGCCTCCCCGCCTTCCCCCTCACGCTCAAGCTCGAGCTGTTCCAGCACGCGGGCTCCTTCAAGACCCGCGGCGCCTTCGCCAATCTCTTGACCCACGCCATCCCGGCCGCCGGCGTGGTCGCGGCCTCGGGCGGCAATCACGGGGCCGCGGTGGCCTACGCGGCGATGCGGCTCGGCGTGCCGGCGCACATCTTCGTGCCCACCGTGTCCTCGCCGGTGAAGATCGCCCGCATCCGCGCCTACGGCGCGGAGCTCGTGGTCCGCGGCGACCGCTACGCCGACGCGCTCGCCGCGAGCCAGGCGTTCGCGGCACGGTCCGGCGCCCTGCCGGTGCACGCCTTCGACCAGGAGGAGACGCTGCTCGGGCAGGGCACGATCGGCCTCGAGCTCGCGCGGCAGGCTCCCGACCTCGACACGCTGCTGGTCTCCGTCGGTGGCGGCGGCCTCGTCGGCGGCATCGCGGCCTGGTGCGCGGGGACCCCGCGGGTGATCGGGGTCGAGCCCGAGACCGCGCCGACGCTGACCCGGGCGCTCGCGGCCGGCAAGCCGGTCGACGCGGAGGCGGGCGGCATCGCGGCCGACTCGCTCGCTCCGCGGCGGGTGGGCGAGCTGATGTTCCCGATCGCCCGGGCCCACGTCGCGCGCGTGGTGCTCGTCGCGGACGCGGCCATCCGGCGGGCCCAGGAGGCGCTGTGGGAGAGCCTGCGCGTGGTGGCGGAGCCCGGCGGGGCCGCCGCCTTCTCCGCGCTGCTCGACCGGGCCTACGTGCCGGAGCCCGGGGAGCGGGTCGGGGTCGTGGTGAGCGGAGGCAACACGACTGCGGTAGACTTCGGCCGATGAGCCCGTCCGCCACTCCCGAGCCGTCCGCCGCGCTCGGCCGCGCGCTCGAGCACCTCGCCGCGGGCGAGTGGCAGCCCGCCCACGAGATCGTGCAGGCGGACAAGTCCGTGCTCGCGGCCTGGATGCACGGCATCGTCCACACCCTCGAGGGTGATCTCGACAACGCGCGCTACTGGTACCGGAAGGCGGACCGCGAGTTCCCCGGCGCGGGCGCCGTCCAGCAGGAGATCGCCGCCGCGCGGGAGCGCCTCCGCGCGACCCGCTAGGGCGCGCCCTCGGCCAGGAACATCTCGCGCAGCCGCGCCTTCTGCACCTTGTCGCCGTGCGGACCCGGGGTGCGGGGCACGTCGGCCACCACCCGGACGTGGCGCGGCACCTTGAACGAGGCGATGCGGCCCCGGCAGTGGGCGATCACCTCGCCCTCGGTGAGGTCCCCGCAGCCGGCGCGCGGGATCACGTAGGCCACCGCGGCCTCGTTGGTGCGCGGGTCCGGCACGCCGATCACGAAGGCCTGGAGCACCTTCGGGTGGGTCTGTAAGTATGCCTCGATCTCGCCCGGAGCGACCATGAAGTGGCTGATGCGCAGCACCTCGCGCAGGCGGCCGCGGAAGATCACGCGGCCGGCCGCGTCGCGGACCGCCAGGTCGCCGGTCTTGAACCAGCCGTCGGGGCTGAAGGCCTTCGCGGTCTCCTCCGGCTTCCGGTAGTAGCCCGCGGTCACCAGGCGCCCGCGCAGCCACAGCTCGCCCTCGCCGTCGACGGGCTGATCACGCCCGGTCTCGGGATCGACCACGCGGGCCTCGAGGCCGTCGGCGGGCCAGATCCCGGCGAGGGCGCGGACCTCGGCCGGCTCGTCGAGGTCGTGCACGAGCGCCATCGCGTTGACCTCGGTCATCCCGTAAGGCTGGAAGGCCCCGCGCACGCCGAGCCGCTCCACCACCGCCTCGAAGAGCCCCTCCACGCCGCCCCCGGTGGCCGCGAAGCCGCCGGTGCGCAGCCGCGAGCGATCGCGTCGCGCCAGGTCGGGATGCTCGAGCATCGGCACCGCCATCGCGTCGACCCCGTTCCACACCGTGATCCGCTCGTCCTCCATCAGGCGTAGGGCCACCGCGGGCTCGAACGTCTCCATCAGGACGAGCGCGGCCCCGTGGGTGAAGGTGGCGAGCGGGATGCACACGCCCCCCCAGGTGCCGGAGAGCGGCAGGGCGTGGAGCACCCGATCGGCGTCGGTCATGCGCAGGACCTCGCCGCACCACCAGGCGTGGGGCAGGCAGTTGCGGTGGCTGATGATCGCGCCCTTCGGGAACGACGTGGTGCCGGACGTGTAGAGGATGGTGAACGGATCGTCGGGCGTGACCGCGCCGCGCGCGGCGTCGAGCGCGGCGGCGCCGGCGGGCTCGACGCCCGCGTCCTGCACGTCGCGCCAGGCGAGGCAGCCGGGATACGGATCGTCGGCGTGCACGATCACGCGCCGGAGCATCGGGAACTCCTCGACGTCGAGCTCGCCGGGGACCGAGGCGGCCAGGTCGGGCAGCACCTCGGCGAGCGTCTCGAGGTAGTCCACCGGACCGGCGTGATCGGCGCACACCAGCGTGGTCGCGTCCGACTGGCGCAGGATGTAGCGCAGCTCGTGGGCCTTGTAGCGCGTGTTCAGCGCCACCACCACCGCGCCGACGAGGGCGCAGCCGTACTGGGTCGCGAACCACTCCGGCCGGTTCGGCATCCACAGCGCGACCTTGTCGCCCTTCCGCACGCCCAGGGCGAGAAGGCCCCGCGCGACGCGACGCGCGGCCTCGTGGAGCCCGACGTAGGTGACGCGGCGATCGGGCGCGACGATCGCCTCGCGGTCCCCCACGCGGCGCGCCTGGGTCGCCAGCATGTCGCCCACCGTCGCGTGCAGGAACGGGTTGCCGTCGCCCGGAGGCAGCATCGGCCACATGCTACCGCAGGGCTTTACAGCGCGTCCCAGATGTGGAAGATGGAGGCAGATGAAGTGTCAGGACGTGCGGCGGGCGTTCCCGCTCCTCATCGCGGGTGAGATCCCACTCACGGAGTGGGTCCTCATCGAGACGCACCTCGCCCGGTGCGCCGAGTGCCGGAAGGAGCTGGAGCGGCAGCGGACCCAGGCGGCGGAGCGGGCCCGCGCACGGCAGCGCAACGCGACCGCCGCGGCCGTGGTGGCGACCGCGGTGCTCCTGGTGGTGGCCGGCGCCGGGTTCTACATCTACCAGGGCAGCATCCCGGATCCCTACGGGACGGGGCCGTTCCAGGCGCCGCCGCGCCCGCCGGATCCGCCGATGACCGTCGCGCCGGTGACGCCGCCGCCGGTGTCCCTGCCGGTCGCGCGCCCGGTCCCCGCCTCCGCGCCGGTCCCGGTGCCGGCCGCGCCGAAGCCCCGGCCGGTCGTCGAGACCGCCGCCCCGCCGCCGCCCGCGCGGCCGCCGGCGGCCGCGGTCTCGGAGGTGGTGCCCCGGCCGGTGCGCACGCCCGCGAGCGCGGTCCGGCCGCCGGCCCCCGTCGCGGAGGAGCGGATGCCGACGCAGGCGCGCCCGCCGGAGCCGGTGATCGCGGCGCCCGGCGCGGAGTCGATGCCGACGCAGGGGGTCTCGCGCTCCGCGCCGCACCCCCGCGAGTGAGCCGACCCCGCCCCGCGCGGAGCGGATCACCCGCGCCGCGCGGAGCCCGCCGGGTCCTGATCACCGGCGCCAGCCGGGGGCTGGGCCTCGAGTTCACGCGCCGCTACCTCGAGCGCGGCGATCGGGTGTTCGCGACCTGCCGCCGACCCGCCGCGGCCCGCGCGCTCGCCGCCCTCGCCCGCGCGCACCCGGATCGGCTCGCGGTCCTGCCGCTCGACGTGACCGACGCCGGCTCCATCCGCGACGCCCACGCGACGGTGCGTCGGCGGGTCGACGGGCTCGACCTCCTGATCAACAACGCCGGCATGTACTCGACCCGGGGCAGCGCGGATCCCACCGAGCGCCTCGGCGAGCTCCGCTTCGAGGACGCGCTCCTGCTGCTGCGGGCCAACGCGGTGGGCCCGCTCATGGTGACCCAGCAGTTCCTCGATCTGCTCGCCGCGGGTCACCGGAGCCGGGTGGTGGCCATCTCCTCCGAGTACGGCTCGGTCTCCGAGAACACCGCCGGCTTTCCCTACTACTACGCGGCGAGCAAGGCGGCGCTGAACATGCTGATGCGCTCCCTGGCCGCGGAGGCCCGGCCCCGCGGCATCGTCGCCGCGCTCCTCGACCCCGGCTGGGTCAGCACCGACATGGGCGGGCCGGAGGCGCCGGTGACGCCGGCGCGGTCCGTGGCCGGGATGATGCGGGTGATCGACGGGCTCGGGGCCCGAGACAGCGGGCGGTTCCTGACCTGGGAAGGGCGCGCGGCGCCCTGGTAGCCGCGCTCAGGCGCGCTCGGGCTGGCTGCGGAGATACTTGGCGACCGCCTCGAGGAGCAGCCCGAGGGCTTCCTTCTCGGTGCGGCCGGTCACGCTCACGTCCGGGTACAGCACCGCGGAGGCGCGGTAGAGGCCGCCCTCCTCCTGCACGACCTCGACCTCGAGCTTCATGGCAGCTTCATGGGGCCGGCCGGCTCGGACGGGCGCGCTCGGCCAGGAACAGATAGCGCGAGAGGCTGAAGAAGTACTCGCCCCGCGCGGCCTGGGCGCGGATGTCGTCGGCCCAGCGCGCGGCCTCGTCCTCGGTGACGCCGCCCCGGTTGGCCGCGAAGCGGGCCACCACGTCGATCATGCCCGGGCTGTAGGTCTGCTCGCTCGCCTCGACGTTGAGCACGGGGATCAGGGTCACGCTCTTCACCGTGAAGCCGGTGCGCCGCAGCAGCTCCGGGAGCCGGGCGGGCAGGTGCGGGTGGGCGAAGCGCTGCTCCCACGCCTGGAGCACGCGCGCGGTGCGCTCCCGGTCGCCCGAGTGCCACACGCAGGACTCCCAGTCGGTGTCGAGGACGGCCAGCCGGCCCCGCGGCTTCAGGACGCGGGAGGCCTCGGCCAGGCCCCGCTCGACGTCGGGCATGTACTCGTAGACCTGCATGGCGGTGACGAAGTCGAAGGTCCCGGGCGCGAAGGGCAGCGCCTCCGCGTCCGCCTGACGGAACTCGGTGCGGCCGGTCACCGCGTCGTGACGGGCCCGCTCCTCGCAGGCCGCGATCATCGTCGGCACCGAGTCCACGCCGACGACCCGTCCGGTCGGCCCCACGTCGCGCGCCAGCTCGCACGCGAGCATCCCGAACCCGCACCCGATGTCGAGGCCGCGCTCGCCGCTGTGAGGAGCCACGATCGCGCGCACGCGCGCCCGCTGCTCGGCCACGTCGGGAGTCGAACGGGAGGGATCGGCCAGCGCCGGACTGGGGGTCGCCACGCGGGAACGCTACCAGCCCCCACCCCTCCCGTCAACCACCCCTCCGGACATCGACGTGCCGTCGTGACGCGGCCTCGATTGGAGAGCCAGGAAGGGAAGCGTGACAGGTCGAGAACCTCGCGAGAAGGGTGGGGCCGGG
>DATFAJ010000465.1:0-6267 GCA_035254745.1 Candidatus Methylomirabilota bacterium
GGCGCATGATGACCACGAGCGATCTGGAAGCATTCTTCAGCCGGGGCTGGAACCGCCACGACGTCGACTGCCTGATGGGCTTCATGGCGGAGGAGTGCGTGTTCGAGAGCGCGGCGGGTCCGGACGCCTGCGGCACGCGCAGCGTGGGGCGGGAGCAGGTGAGCCGCGCGTTCGCCCGCGTGTTCGAGGCCTTCCCCGACGTGCGCTTCGAGGCGACGCGCCACGTGGTCGCGGGCGACCGCGGGCTGTCGGAGTGGCGCTTCACCGGCACGACCGCCGAGGGACGGCGGGTGGAGGTGGACGGCTGCGACCTCTTCACGTTCGCGGGCGACAAGATCGCGCGCAAGAGCTCGTTCCTCAAGACGCGCACCGCGTGACGGGCCATCGGCGCGCCGCGGTGCTATGATCCGCCGCGGCATGGCCGAGACCGCGGACGCGATCATCATCGGGGCCGGCATCATGGGCGCGGCCACCGCCTATCATCTGGCGCGTCGAAACTACGGTCGAATAGTCGTGCTCGAGCGCGACGGCGTCTGCTCCGGCTCCACCGCGCTGGCGTCCGGCGGCATCCGTCATCAGTACGCCAACCGCATCGGCGTCGAGCTCACCCGGCAGAGCATCGAGGTCTACGAGGGCTTCGCGGCCGAGTTCGGCGCGGATCCCCAGTTCCGCCAGCACGGTTACTTGATCCTCCAGCAGACCGAGGAGGAGCGCCGGGTCTACACGGAGAGCGCGGCGATGCAGCGCGCGATGGGCGTCGACACGCGGGTGCTGACCCCCGACGAGGTGCGCGCGGGGTGGCCGTACCTCCACGCCGACGACCTGGTGTCCGCGACCTACTCGCCCCGCGACGGCTTCGCCGATCCCTACCTCGTCACCACCGCGATCGCGGCGCGGGCCCGGGGCCTGGGCGCGGTCGTCGAGACCGAGCACCCGGTGGTGGGGATCGAGCGCGTCGGCCCGCGGACCACGACGGTGCGGACGCCGCGCGGCGACTGGGAGGCGCCGGTGGTGATCATCGCGGCGGGCTGCTGGTCCGGCCAGGTCGGCCGGCTCGCCGGCGTCGAGATCCCGGTCTTCCCGCGCCGCCGCTGCAAGTTCATCACCGCCCCGCTGCCCGCGGAGCGGATCCCGCTCGAGACGCCGTTCATCATCGACCACCACGACGGCTTCTCGATCCGTCGCGAGGGGCCGGGCATCATGGTCGGCTACGGCCGCAAGGGCGAGGCGAGCACCTTCGACACCGCCCCGGACTGGGACCTCGTGCCGGCGGTGGCCGAGCGCGCGGTGCGCCGGGTGCCGGCCCTGGAGGACGCCCCGGTGATGCGCGCGTGGGCCGGGCTCTACGAGATGACGCCCGACCAGATGGGCATCCTGAGCGCGCTGCCGGGCGCCGACGGCCTCTTCGTGATCGCCGGCTTCAGCGGCCACGGCTTCATGCACGGTCCCATCGCGGGCCAGCTCATGGCCGAGCTGGTCGCCGACGGCCGGGCCCACACCGTCGACGTGGGGCCGCTCGACATCGAGCGCTTCCGCCGCGGCGACACGCCGGTCGAGGTGATGACCTTTGTCTAGCCCCCGGATGGGCGTCTAGCGCCTCAGAACGGCGCGCGCTCGCCCGCCGGGATCGGGGTGTCGAACGCGAAGAGCACGCCCGCGATCATGCGGTACTGCCCGGCCAGCACCACCAGCTCCATGAGCCCGCTGATCCCCAGCTCGCCCTGCACCGCGGCCTGGAGGTCCGCCGGGATCGACTCGTAGGCCAGCACGTGCTGCACCACCCGGGCCGGCCGGGCGTAGCGGGCCGGCAGGGCGCCGAGATCCCCTCGCGTCCGCACCCGCTCGATGACGTCGTCGGCGAGCCCCTCCCGCCGGGCCACCTTCGCGTGGGCGATCCACTCGTAGCCCTGGCCCACCGAGCGCGCGGTGATCAGGATGGCCAGCTCGCGGATGTCGCCGGGCAGCGTGCCGCCGAAGCGGAGGTACTCGCCCAGGTCGCCCACCCGCTCGGCCAGGGCGGGGTGGTGCATGAGCGAGGCGAAGGGGCCGCGCACCGCGCCACGCTTCGCGGTGATCTTGTCGTAGACCTGCTTGGCCGCGGGGGTGAGCGTGTCGAGCGGGTCCGGCAGTCTGGCCATGGGGGGTCCTCCTCCCCGGGGACTATAGACGATCGCCTCCCGGGCCGCCCACCGCCTTGACAAGGCGGCGGCCGCGGGGCAGTCTTGGCCCGCCCAATGCCCGGCACGCTCAGCGGAGCGGCCAAGAGAGGGAGGATGCGATGAAGCAGCCCTGGAGACAGCGGGTCCTGAGCTTGGTCGTGGTCGCGGTCGTCATCGGAGCCGTCGTGCTCGCGGGGGCCGGAGTGTTCGTCGCACGGGCCGCCGACCCCATCAAGATCGGGTTCGGCATGGCGCTGACCGGCGGGCTCTCCGCCAACGGCAAGCCGGCCCTGCTCGCCCTGCAGATCTGGAAGGACGACATCAACAAGAAGGGCGGCCTCCTCGGCCGGCCGGTGGAGCTGGTGTTCTACGACGACCAGACCAACCCCGCCACCGTGCCCGGCATCTACTCGAAGCTGCTCGACGTGGACAAGGTGGATCTGGTCACCTCGGGCTACGGCACCAACCTCATCGCGCCGCTCATGCCGATCGCGATGGAGCGCAAGCTGCTGGTCATGGGGATCTTCGGCCTCGCCAACAACGAGAAGTACAAGTACCCGAACTACTTCCAGATCTCGCCCAACGGGCCCGAGCCCGAGACCAGCACCGCGCTCGGCTTCTTCGAGCTGGCCGCCCGCCAGAACCCGAAGCCGCAGACGGTGGCCATCGTCGGCGCCGACGCCGAGTACCCGCAGAACGCGCTGGTGGGGGCGCGCGAGCTGATCAAGAAGTTCGGCTTCAAGACCGTCTACGATCGCACCTATCCGCCGAGCACCACCGACTACACCCCGATCGTGCGGGCGATCAAGGCCACCAACCCCGACATCGTGTTCATCGCCTCCTATCCGCCGGACTCGGTGGGCATGCTGCGGGCGGCGCACGAGGTGGGGCTCTCACCCAAGATCATGGGCGGGGGCATGGTGGGCCTGATGTTCACGAGCATCATGACCAGCATGGGGCCGATGCTCAACGGCATCGTGAACTACGACTTCTGGGCGCCCGAGCCGACGTTCCTCGCGGTCCCCGGCATCAAGGAGTTCTTGAAGGAATACCAGGCCCGCGCCGAGAAGGCGGGGGTAGATCCGCTCGGCTACTACCTGCCGCCCTATTCGTACGCGACCGGGCAGGTGCTCGCCCAGGCCATCGAGGCCACCAAGGGCCTCGACCAGCAGAAGCTCGCCGACTATATCCGCGCCACCGAGTTCAACACCATCATCGGCAAGGTCAAGTTCGGGAAGAACGGCGAGTGGGCAAAGGGTCGCACCCTGATGGTCCAGTACCAGAAGATCCAGGGCACCGGCATCGAGCAGTTCCGCGGCCCGGGCAAGAAGGTCGTGCTCTACCCCGACGAGTTCAAGTCCGGCAACATCATCTATCCGTACTCGGCGGCGAAGAACTAGCGCGAGCCGCTCCCTGTTCTCCTGGGACCTGCTGGCGAACGCGCTGGTCGCCGGACTGCTGCTCGGAGGCTTCTATGCCGCGGTGAGCCTCGGCATCTCGCTCGTCTTCGGCCTGCTCGACATCGCCAACATCGCGCAGCCCGCGTTCCTCATCCTGGGCTCCTACTCGGCCTACGTGCTGAACGGCACGCTCGGGCTCGATCCCATCCTGGCCGGGCTGCTCGTCACCCCGCTCTTCTACCTGCTGGGGGCCGCGGTGTACCGCGTCTACTACGGTAGCTTCGAGCGGCGCGGGGAGGAGTCGCTCCGCGGCCTCGTCTTCTTCTTCGGGCTCCTCTTCATCATCGAGGTGAGCCTCAGCCTCAAGTACGGGGTGGACTACCGGCTGGTGGAGGCCTCCTACATCGGCAAGTCGCTCGAGCTGGGCAGCGTCGGCATCGCGTACCGCCTGCTCGTGCCGTGCGTGGTCGGGCTCGCCATGACCGGGGCGCTCTACCTCTTCCTCGGCCGCACCTTCTACGGGCGCGCCATCATGGCGGTGTCGCAGGACAGCGGCGCCCTGCGGCTGATGGGGGCGAACCCGGTCCGCATCAAGACCATCGCCTTCGGCATCGGGATCGCGGCGGCGGGCCTGGCCGGCGCGCTCCTGATCATGATCGGACCGGTGGTGCCGTCGAGCGACCGCGACTACATCGGCCGGATGTTCGCGATCACGGTCCTGGGCGGCATGGGCAGCATCGGCGGCACCCTGGTCGCCGCGGTCATCCTGGGGGTGGTCGAGAGTCTGATGGGCACCTTCGCGGGCCCGTCGTGGTCGCTCGCGGTCTCCTTCGGCATCCTGCTGATCGCGCTGGCGGTGCGGCCGGCGGGGCTGTTCGGGCGCTAGGTGCGGCGCTCCGGGGTGGCGCTGGCGCTGGTGGTGGGCCTGGTCGTCATCGCGGCCGGGATCGCGCTCGCCTCGCTGCGGGTGAACCCGTACCTCTACTTCGCGGGCTACGTGATCCTCCAGTACGTGGTCATCGCCACCGCGTGGAACATCCTGGGCGGCTACGCCGGCTACGTGAACTTCGGCACCCCCGCGTTCTTCGCGCTCGGGGCCTACACCGCGATCGTCCTCATCCAGACGGTGCGGGCGCCGCTGCCGGTGCTCATCGTGGCCGGCGGGCTGGTCTCGGCCCTGCTCGGCCTCGGCATCGGCTACCTCACCCTCCGCCTGCGCGGGGTGTTCTTCTCCATCGCCACGCTGGCCCTGTCCATCGTGCTCCAGACCGTCATCATCAACTGGGAGTTCGTGGGCGGCTCCCGGGGCCTCAGCGTGATCCGCCCGAGCGGGGCGCCCTTCGGCAACTACGTCACGTTCCTGTTCACGGTCATGACCGGGCTGGCGGTGCTGGCGGTGATCACCGCGCGCTTCATCGAGCGGTCGTGGATCGGGCGCGGCCTCGCGGCCCTGCGTGACAACGAGGAGGCCGCCGAGTGCATGGGGGTGCCGACCCTGCGCCTCAAGCTCTTCGCCACCACCGTGAGCGGCTTCCTGCTCGGAGTGGCCGGGGCGCCGTTCCCGTACTACGTGACGTTCGTGGACCCGAACTCGGCCTTCAGCCTCGACTACGCGGTCAACGCGCTCGCGATGCCGATGATCGGGGGGACGACGAGCTGGCTCGGACCGGTGATCGGCGCGGTGCTGCTCAACTCCGCGCAGCAGTACGCGAGCGTGACGATCTCCTCCGAGTGGAACCTGTTCATCGTGGGCGTGGTGCTGGTGGCCTTCGTGGTGCTGGCTCCCGAGGGCATCCTCGGCCTGGTGCGTCGCCTGCGGGGGCGCTGACCGATGAGCGCAATCCTGGAGATCGAGGGCCTCACCAAGCGCTTCGGCGGCTTCACCGCGCTCAACGGGGTATCGCTCCACGTGAAGGCGGGCGAGCGGTTCGGGCTCATCGGCCCGAACGGATCCGGCAAGACCACGCTCATCAACTGCGTGTCCGGCTCGCTCCCGGTCGACGGCGGCCACATCCGCTTCGACGGCCGGGAGATCACCGGGTTGCCGCCCCACCGGCGGACGCGGCTCGGCATCGTGCGGAGCTTCCAGATCCCCAAGCCGTTCGGCAGTATGACCGTGCTCGAGAACCTCGACATCCCGCTCGAGTATGCCGCGCACGAGCGCTCCGACGTCGCCGACGCGGACGCCATGGAGATCCTGCGCGCCATCGGGCTCGAGTCCAAGGCCCACCTACGGCCCGCCGGGCTCACCCAGATCGAGATGCGCAAGCTCGAGCTGGCCCGCGCGATGGCGGCGCGGCCGAAGCTGCTCATCTCCGACGAGGCGATGGCCGGGCTCTCGCACGCGGAGGTGGACGACATCCTGGCCATCCTGTTCGGTCTGAGCGAGCGGGGCATCACCATCATCATGATCGAGCACATCATGCGGGCGGTGATGCGCTTCTCCGAGCGCATCGTGGTGCTCGACGCGGGCGAGCTCATCGCGGAGGGCACCCCGGACCAGATCGTCCGCAACCCCGCGGTGGAGAAGGCCTACCTTGGCGAGTAGGATCGTGGTCGAGAACGTGGACGCCGGCTACGGCGCGGTGCGGGTGCTCCACGGAGTCTCGATCGAGGTGCGGGAAGGGGAGACGGTGGCCCTGCTCGGCACCAACGGCAACGGCAAGAGCACCCTGATCAAGTGCCTGATGGGCATGGTGACGCCGGAG
>DATFAJ010000466.1:0-5137 GCA_035254745.1 Candidatus Methylomirabilota bacterium
AGCGCCTGCACCGCAACCTGCAGGTCCTCGCGGGCGACGACCACGGCGCGTTCGACCGGCTCGTGACCCGCGCGCCGCTCCGGCCCGAGCTGCGGACGCTCCTCGTCAAGCTGCGCCCGCCGCTGACCGGCGTGGAGCGGCAGCTCGAGGGCGCGATGCGCCGCCTCTACCACCTGCGCATGCGCGCCACCGGCCAGACCGGCATCTCCGACTACGACCTCGGCTTCACCAACTTCCTCCACACCTTCGAGACCAGCACCACCGCGAGGCAAACCCCACCCGCCTAGAACCCTCTCCCCTCCGGGGAGAGGGCAGGGGCTCAGCGGTGAGGGGCTCAGGCCGGTCACCCGTCCTCGTCGTCGTCCTCACGATCCGCGTCGGCAGAGCCCCGTCCATGCCCGACCACCGCGAGCACGAAGCCCAGGACCATGACCGCGGTGGCGACCAGGAAGACGACCAGCCCCAGCTGGCAACCGGGATCGCTCCACGTCTTGCTCACCAGCCAGCCCAGCACGATGCCCGCGCCCACGAGCCCGCCGTCTCTCATCGTCGAACCTCCAGAAGGGCCGGGCCAGGAGGACGCGCCCGCCGATGGCGAGCCTATTCCCGCGAGACCGGGCGGTCAACGCGGCCGACCCCGCTCCCGGCGTCGGTTTGACACGCGTCGAGCGATCTGCGAGGATCGGCGGCCCTTGCGATGAGCGAGCCCGAGTTCTCCCTGGACGAGGTCGCCCGCTACTGGGACGACAACGCGGCCGCGTGGTCCCGAGAAGTCCGGCAGGGCCACGACATCGCCCGCGAGCTCCTGAACAACCCGGCCTTCCTGGCCCTCATCGGAGACCTGCGCGGCCGCCAGGTCCTCGACGCGGGGTGTGGCGACGGCCACAACACCCGCATCCTCGCGCGCGCCGGCGCGCACATGACCGGCGTGGACCTCTCCGCCCGCATGATCGAGCTGGCGCAAGAAGAGGAGCGACGGGCCCCGCTGGGAATTCACTACGCGCACGCCTCCTACACCGACATGGCCCTGTTCGCCGGCGCCACCTTCGACGCGGTCGTGTCCTTCATGGCCATGATGGACGGCCCGCGCTTCGACCTCGCCATGGCGGAGTGCTTCCGCGTCCTCCGGCCGGGCGGCCGTCTCGCCTTCAGCATCACGCACCCCTGCTTCATCACCCGGGGCTCCCGCTGGATCCGGAACGAGCAGGGCGTGAAGGTGAGCTGGGTGGTCGGCAACTACTTCGATCCGACCCGCTGGGTGGAGCGCTTCCGCTTCACGGACGCGCCGGCCGAGGCCCCCGAGTTCGTCGTCCCCCGCTTCGACCGCACCCTCTCCGCATACGTCAACACGCTGACCGGCGCCGGCTTCACCCTGAAGCGCCTCGAGGAGCCGCGCCCGTCGGAGGCGTACTGCCGCGCCCATCCCGGCCAGCGCTTCTGGCGCGACCACGCCGCCCTCTTCCTGCACGTTCTCGCCGAGAAACCCGCCTGACTCCCCCTCTGGCGTGAATCTCGTGGCGGCTGTCGATCCACCCGCCGGCCGTTCGACTGACTGCTAGACGAACATCCCGACACAGGAGGGCGCGATGCCCAAGCCGACGCAGAGAATCACGCCGTTTCTCTGGTTCGATACCCAGGCCGAGGAGGCCGCGAATTTCTACGTGTCGATCTTCAAGAACTCCCGGATCAAGGGCGTGGCCCGCTACGACGGCGAGACGGCGCAGGCCGCCGGCCGGCCGAAGGACTCGGTCATGACCGTGCAGCTCGAGCTCGACGGGCAAGACTTCGTCGCGCTGAACGGAGGCCCCCTGTTCAAGTTCACGGAGGCGGTCTCGTTCGTGGTGAACTGCGAGACGCAGGACGAGATCGACCACTTCTGGAAGGAGCTCTCCGCGGGGGGCCAGGAGGTCCAGTGCGGCTGGCTCAAGGACCGGTTCGGCGTCTCGTGGCAGGTGGTGCCGACCGCGCTGGGCGAGATGCTCCAGGACCGGGATCCCGAGAAGCCGAAGCGGGTCATGGCCGCCATCATGAAGATGACGAAGCTCGACATCGGAGAGCTGCGCCGGGCCTACGACGGCCGGCCGGAGCCGTCGCGCACGTAGGCCGGGTCCGCGGGGACGTGGCGGCGCGGGCGCCGACCGGGGTATCGTGCAGGGCATGTCACGGCTCAAGCCCCGCAAGCGCGCCCGCCTGCCGGACCGGGCCTTCGCCTACGTGGACGCTCGCGGCCGCCGACGGCTGCCGATCAACGACCGCGCTCACGTGCGCAACGCGCTGGCCCGGTTCAACCAGGTGGCCTTCGAGAGCGATGCCGCCCGCGACCGGGCCCGCGCGCGCCTGCTGAACGCGGCGCGGAAGTACCGCATCGTGCCGGTCGGCTTCTTCACCGGCCAGCTGCGCACGGAGCGGCGTCACGCCGCGGCGGGCCGCCTCGTGATCGAGCTGGGCCGGAACCCGGCCCCCGGCGAGCTCGAGCAGCGGCTCCGGACGGTGCTGCAGGATCCGACCCTGGCCGTCCTGCACTGGTCCGACGCCTCGGGGGCCTACCTGGACGGCACCGGCCGGCCGGCCCGGCTCCCCGCCAAGGGGGCCCGTCGAGGGGTGACGTACCTCGAGCGCCAGGGGCGGCGGACCACCGCCCTCGTCCACGATCCGGCGGTCCTCAAGGACCCGGACCTCGCGAGCACGGTGCTGGAGGCCGTCCGCTTCGTGGTGGAGCAGGATCGCCTGCGCGGCCGGATCGAGGCCACTGCCACCCTGGCCGCGGCGCTGCCCACCGGCTTCGTCACCTTCCTCATGAGCGACATCGAGGACTCCACCGTCCTGCTCCGCAAGCTGGGCGACCGCTACGGCGCCCTCCTCAACGACGTGCGCGGCATCCTGCGGACCGCGGTGGCGCGGGCGGGCGGGCGCGAGATCGACGCCCGGGCCGACGAGCTGTTCGCGGTGTTCGAGCGGGCCCCCGCCGCGATCGAGGCGGCGGTGGCGATCCAGCGCGAGCTCGGGGGCCGGGCCTGGGCCGAGCGCGTCGAGGTGCGGCTCCGGATCGGCATCCACAGCGGCCGGCCGACGCTGACGGATGCCGGGTACATCGGGCTGCCCGTGCACACCACCGCGCGCCTCTGCTCGGCGGCCCACGGCGGGCAGATCGTCGTGTCCGGAGCGACCCGCGCGGTCATCGGCACGTCGGTGCCAAGCGGTGTGCGGTTCCGGAGCCTCGGGCGGCATCGCCTGCCCGGCCTGCCGGAGGCCGAGGCGCTCTTCCAGGTCCTGGCGCGGGGGCTGCGCGCGGAGTTCCCGCCCCCCCGGCCCCAGCGTCGCGCGAGCCCCCGCGGCAAGCCCGACGACCGCCGCGCGGTCCGCGAGCCCCGGAGTCGCCCGGTCCCGGGCCAGCTGGAGCTGCCCGAGCCGCCGAGCTGAGCGGCGCGAGAGCTTCCGGCCCGCCGCCCCTTGTCTGGGCCGGCGCCGGGCAGTACAATCCCGGCCACGTCGCCGGCGCCGCCGACATCTCGGCACACTCATGGAGGCTCGACATGACCCACGGTCGCTCCTGGCTGGCTCTCGCCCTGGCTCTCCTGACCGTCGCGGTGGCTCCCGCGGCGCCGGCCGCCGCGCAGACCCGCTTCGTGTTCGCGAACGAAAGCCCCTACGACACCCTGGACCCCCACGCAGCGTTCGACGTCGGGCGGGTGGCGGTGCGCCTGAACCTCTACGACGGGCTCTACCGCTGGCTCGACAACCCGCCGAAGCTCGAGCCGTGGCTGGCCGAGAGCCACACCGTCTCCCCGGACGGGCTCACCTACACCTTCAAGCTGCGCCACGGGGCCAAGTTCCACGACGGCACCGAGATCACCGCGGAGGACGTGCGCTACAGCGCCGAGCGCATCCTCGCCATGAAGAAGGGCGCGGCGGCCCTGATCGCCACCATGATCGCCCCCGGCGCCACCAAGGCGCTCGACCGCTACACCGTGCAGTTCACGCTCGCCAAGCCCGCGGCCATCTTCCTGGCGGTGGTGCCCGAGATCCACGTGGTCAACGCGGCCCTCGTCAAGAAGAACGAGAAGGACGGGGACTGGGGCGCGGCGTGGCTCACCAACAACGAGGCCGGCTCCGGCTCCTACGTGCTGGACCGCTACGATCCCGCGATCGGGTTCACCGCCAAGCGCTTCGCCTCGCACTTCATGCCGTGGGGGCCCAAGCCCATCGACGAGATCGACTTCCGCTTCGTGAAGGAGGACAACACCCGCGTGCTGGGGATGATCAAGGGTGACTACCAGGGCACCGGCGGCTACCTGCCCAACGACCAGGTGAAGCGGCTGCGCGAGGCCCCGAACGTCAAGATCGTCGAGGCGGAGTCGATGCGGATCATGATGTTCCAGATCAACAACCAGCGGGCGCCGCTGACCGACGTGCACGTGCGCCGGGCCATCAGCTACGCCTTCGACTACGACGGCTTCAACAAGGAGATCCTCGGCGGCACCGTGGAGCGCAACCCGGTGCCGATCCCGAACAACATGTGGGGCGTGCCGCGCGACGTGAAGGGCTACAGCTACAGCCTCGACAAGGCAAAGCAGGAGCTCGGGCTCGCCAAGGCCAAGGTCGACCGGCCGCTCACGGTGGGCTACCTCCAGGGCTTCAGCCAGACCGAGCAGGCGGCCACCGTCATGGCCAACGGCCTGCGCAAGCTCGGGCTCGAGACCAAGATGACCAGCGAGGTGTGGCCCGCGATGGTCGAGCGGATGAAGAAGCCGGAGACCTCGCCGGACCTCGTCGTCTACTGGATCAGCACCTACTACGCCGACCCGAACAACTGGATCGGCGAGATGTTCCACTCCGGCCAGTGGGGCACGTTCAAGGCCTCGAGCTTCTACAAGAACCCGAAGGTGGACGACCTGCTGGACACCGCGCTCAAGTCCACCGACCGCAAGGTTCGAGAGAAGGCCTACCAGGAGGCGGCCCGGATCGTGGTGGGCGACGCCGCGGGGGTCTGGATCTACAACACCAAGTACTTCGGCCCCTGGGCCAAGAACATCGAGGGCATCCGCTTCAGCCCCATCGGCAACGGGCAGGAGATCCGCTGGCTGCACTACTAGCCCGGAGGGGGGCTTCGCCCCTCATCCTCACCGGAGGGGGCCTC
>DATFAJ010000467.1:0-4647 GCA_035254745.1 Candidatus Methylomirabilota bacterium
GTCACGCCCGCCCGGGCGGACGACCTGAAGGTGTTCAGCGCGGGCGCGGTCCGCGCGATCGTGACCGAGCTGTCGGAGGCGTACCGGCGGGAGACCGGGCAGGGGGTGGTGCTCTCGTTCGGGACGGTCGGGGTCACGCGCGGCAAGCTCGCGAGCGGCGAGCCGGTCGACGTCGTCATCATGACCGACGTGGCGGTGGACGACGTGATCCGCCAGGGCGCGGTGGTCGCGGGCAGCCGCACCGACATCGCCCGCACCGGGATGGGGGTGGGCGTCCGCGAGGGCGCGCCGCGCCCCGACATCTCGACCCCCGAGGCCTTCAAGGCCACCCTGCTCGCCGCCAAGTCGCTGGTCTACGTCGATCCCGCGCAGGGCGCCACGAGCGGCATCCACTTCAAGAGCGTGCTGGAGCGCCTCGGCATCGCGGACGCGGTCCGGGCCAAGAGCCAGCTGGTGCCGGGCGGCTATCCCGCCGAGAAGGTCGCCAGCGGGGAGGCCGAGCTGGTGGTGCACCAGATCAGCGAGATCGTGCCGGTCAAGGGCGTGGTCATGGTGGGGCCGCTCCCCGCCGATCTCCAGAAGATCACGGTCTACTCGGCGGGCCTGGCCGCGCGCAGCGCGCACCCGGCGGCGGCGCGGGCCTTCGTCGACTTCCTGACCCGGCCGGCCTTCCGGGCCAAGTTCGCGGCGGCGGGACTCGACTACAAGCCCTGAGCCTCGGGCCGCGGGTGGCCGGGCGCGGACCTCCCTCGGCGCCGTGGTATCGTGCTCTCCGTGTTCGCCTCGCCCGGAGCCATCGCGTTCCATCTCGGGCCGCTCACGGTCCGCTGGTACGGCATCCTCATGGCCAGCGCCATCCTGGTGGGCTTCTGGCTCGCCCAGCGACGGGCGGTGGAGGAGGGGCTCCCGGCGGACGAGCTGCTGCGGGCGTCGCAGTGGGCGGTGGTGGCCGGGCTGGTGGGGGCGCGCATCTACGAGGTGATCTTCAACTGGGACTACTACGGCCGGTTCCCGGAGAAGATCATCGCGGTGTGGGAGGGGGGCCTCGCGATCCACGGCGGCCTCATCGTGGGGCCGCTGGTGGGGATCCTGCTCGCCCGTCGATGGGGAGTGCCGATCCGCCCCGCGCTCGACGTCATCGCGCCGAGCATGGTGCTGGGGCAGGCCATCGGGCGATGGGGCAACTTCTTCAACGAGGAGGCCTTCGGGGCGCCGACCGATCTGCCGTGGAAGCTCTACATCTCGCCGGATCACCGCCCACCCGACCTGCGCGCCTTCGAGTACTTCCATCCCACGTTCCTCTACGAATCGCTGTGGGACCTGCTCGTGTTCGCCCTGCTCGTCTGGTGGGTGCGCCGCCGGGTCCGGGGGCACCCGGGCGCGGTGTTCTTCTCCTACATCGGGCTCTACTCGGTGGGGCGCTTCCTCATCGAGGGGCTGCGCCTGGACAGCTTCTGGGTCGGCTCGCTGCGGGTGCCGCAGCTGGCGAGCGTGGCCGGGGTGCTGGTCGCGGTGGGAGGCCTGCTGTGGGTGATGCGCATGCCCCCGGTCGAGCCCGCTCCGCCGCCTGCCGCGGCTACGGGTAGAGCCCCCGGGACACGTGGGCGTCGGCGACCCGGCTGACCCCCTCCATCAGCGCGCCGGTCCTGAGATCCACCCCGTTCTTCTGGGACGTCTGCCAGACGCGCGTGAACGCGCGGGCCATGATCTCCTGCAGGCGCGAGATGATCTCGCTCTCCTTCCAGAAGTAGTACTGCAGGCCCTGGACCCACTCGAAGTAGGAGACCACCACCCCGCCCGCGTTGCACAGGATGTCCGGGATCACGGTGACTCCCCGGTCGCGCAGGATCACGTCGGCCTCCGGGGTGGTGGGGCCGTTGGCGCCCTCCGCGATGATGAGGGCCTTGACGCGATCCGCGTTGCGCTGGTTGAGCACCGAGTCGACCGCGGCCGGGATCAGGACGTCGCAGGGCTGCTCGAGGATCTGCTCGTTGCCGATGGCCTCGCCGCCCGGGAAGCCGGCCACGCTCCCGGTCTCGGTCACGTACGCCTGGAGCTGCCGCACGTCGATGCCGCCGGGATTCCACACTCCGCCCTTGAAGTCGCTGACGCCCGCGATGGTGCACCCGTCGTTCCACAGCAGGCGCGCGGCGGTCCCGCCCACGTTGCCGAAGCCCTGCACCACGATCTTCTTGCCCCGTAGCTCCTGGCCCAGGCTCTTGGCCGCCTGGTAGAGGACGAAGACGATGCCGCGCCCGGTGGCCTCGCGGCGGCCGGCCGAGCCGCCCACGATCAGCGGCTTGCCGGTCACGACGCCGGGCACGCTCTTGCCCTGGGTCATCGAGTAGGTGTCCATCATCCAGGCCATGGTCTGCTCGTCGGTGCCGAGATCGGGGGCCGGGATGTCGATGTCGGGCCCGATCATGAGGATGATCTCGGTGGTGTAGCGGCGCGTGAGGTGCTCGCGCTCGTGCGGCGACATCGTGCGCGGGTTGCAGCGGATGCCGCCCTTGGCGCCGCCGTAGGGCAGCCCCATCAGCGCGCACTTCCAGCTCATCAGCATGGCGAGCGCGGTCACCTCGCCGAGGTTCACTCCCATGTCGTAGCGCAGCCCGCCCTTGGTGGGGCCGAGCGCGGTGTTGTGGTGGACACGGTAACCGATGAAGACCTCGGTCTTGCCACTGTCCATGCGCACCGGCACCGAGACCACCAGCGCGCGCCGGGGGAAGCGCAGCCGCTCGTGGATGTCGTGGTCGAGGCTGAGCCGCCCCGCGACCCGGTCGAGCTGGGCCAGCGCGGTGCGGTGCAGCTCGGAGTCGAACTCGGGGGAGTCGGTCGCATCGGTCATGGTCACGCTCCTTCGGCGGATCGGGCGCTCCGGTGCAGGCGCAGCACCGCCAGCGAGCGACCCTCGAGGCGGTACTGCTCGCCGGTTCGCTGCGCGGGACGATCGGCCCCGCCGTCCCAGTCGCGGGTGTCGAGCACCGGCTCCCAGCGCACGCGGCCCTCGTGGGCCGGCAGCACGAAGGGCACCGGCTCGTGGTGGGCGTTCAGGAGAATCAGGAAGGTGTCGCCCACGATGGGCTCGCCCATGTCGTCCACCTCCTCGATGGCGTCGCCCCCGAGGCGCAGCCCGAGGCAGCGGCCGTGATTGTTCTGCCACTCCTCGTCGGTCATCTCGTGGCCGTCCGGACGGAACCACGCGAGGTCCTTCACCGCCGAGCCGTGGATGCGGCGGCCCTGGAAGAACGTGCGCCGGTGGAACACCGGGTTGGCGTGCTTGAGCCGGATCAGGCGCCGCGTGAAGTCGATCAGCCGCCGGCCGGTCTCGGTGGGCGGCCACTCGAGCCACGACAGCTCGTTGTCCTGGCAGTAGGCGTTGTTGTTGCCCCGCTGGGTGTGTCCCATCTCGTCGCCGCCCAGCATCATCGGGATGCCCTGGGAGAGGAAGAGGGTCGCCAGGAAGTTGCGCATCTGCCGCTCGCGGAGGGCCACGATCGCGGGGTCGTCGGTCGGGCCCTCGACGCCGCAGTTCCACGACCCGTTGTCGTCGGTGCCGTCGCGGTTGTCCTCGCCGTTGGCCAGGTTGTGCTTGACGTCGTACGACACCAGGTCCGCGAGGGTGAAGCCGTCGTGGGCGGTGACGAAGTTGACGGACGCGTACGGCCGGCGGCCGCCCATCTCGTAGAGGTCGCTCGAGCCGGTGAGCCGGTAGGCGAGCTCCGCGACCTGGCCCTCGTCGCCCTTCCAGTAGCGGCGGATCGCGTCGCGGTACTTGCCGTTCCACTCCGTCCACCCCACCGGGAAGTTGCCGACCTGGTAGCCGCCCTCGCCGAGGTCCCACGGCTCGGCGATCAGCTTGACCTGCGAGATCACCGGGTCCTGGTGAATCACGTCGAAGAAGGCGGAGAGGCGGTCCACGTCGTGCAGCTCGCGCGCGAGCGCGGCGGCCAGGTCGAAGCGGAAGCCGTCCACGTGCATGTCGAGCACCCAGTAGCGCAGGCTGTCCATCAGGAGCTGGATGGTGCGCGGGTGCCGCATGTTGAGCGTGTTGCCGCAGCCGGTGTAGTCGACGTGGTAGCGAAGGTCCTCGGGGGAGAGGCGGTAGTAGGCCGCGTTGTCGATGCCGCGGAACGACAGGGTGGGGCCGAGGTGATTGCCCTCCGCGGTGTGGTTGTAGACCACGTCGAGGATCACCTCGATGCCGGCGCGGTGGAGCGTCTTCACCATCTGCTTGAACTCGTCGACCTGCTGGCCGAGGTGCCCCGACGACGAGTAGCGCGAGTCGGGGCAGAAGAAGCCGATCGAGTTGTAGCCCCAGTAGTTGGTGAGGCCGCGGTCGGCCTGGTACTTCTCGGTCACCGAGTGGTGCACGGGCAGCAGCTCGACCGCGGTCACCCCCAGCTCGGTGAGGTGGCGGACCGCGGCGGGCGCGGCGAGGCCCGCGTAGGTGCCGCGGAGCTCGGGCGGCACCTCCGGGTGGCGCCGGGTGAAGCCCTTCACGTGCATCTCGTAGATGACGGTGCGCGACCAGCGGGTGAGGGGCGGTCGGTCGCCCTCCCAGTCGAACGTCGGGTCCACCACCACGCTCTTGGGGAGGTAGGGCGCGCTGTCCCGATCGTCCGGTCGGACGTCGCCCGCGGGATC
>DATFAJ010000468.1:0-9416 GCA_035254745.1 Candidatus Methylomirabilota bacterium
AGCACGCCCTCGTTGACCAGGCCCAGGAACGTGCGCGCGGGCGCCTGCGGGTCCGCCGGCCGGGCCGAGCGGTAGTCGCTGAGCTTCTTCTTGGTGTGGTGCAGCCAGAAGAGCGAGCCCACGCCGGTGACCTGCCCCGCGTAACCCGTCTTGCGCAGGAGCCGCCGCACTCCGTCGCGCAGCCGGTCGCCGAGCGCCTCGAGCCGCGAGTACGCCCCGGGGGTGAGCTGCTCCATGGTGGCGATGCCGCCCACCATGGTGAGCGGGTTGGCGTTGAAGGTGCCGCCGTGGTTGATGCGCCCCTTGCCGGCCCGCGGGTCGTAGTAGTTCATCACCTCCGCGCGCCCACCGAAGGCGCCGACCGCGAGGCCGCCGCCGATGATCTTGCCGAGGGTGGTGAGGTCGGGCCGGATGCCGAAGCGCTCCTGGGCGCCGCCGCGGCCGACCCGGAACGAGATGACCTCGTCGAAGACGAGGAGGATGCCGAGCCGCGCGGTCACCTCGCGGAGCTTCTCGAGGAAGCCCTCGCGCACCGGGATCATCCCCGCGTTCGCGAGCAGCGGGTCGATCAGCAGCGCCGCGATGTCGCTCCCCTGCTTCTCGAGGATCCTCACGCATGCGTCGGTGTCGTTCCACGGCAGCGCGACCACGTGCTTGAGCACCATCGGGGGCACGCCCGCCGACCACGCGACCGACTTCGGCCGCTTCCGCGAGCCGGCGGAGGCGGGGTCCGGGGCCACGCTCACCAGCACCCAGTCGTGGGTGCCGTGGTAGGCGCCCTCGAACTTGGCGATCTTGGCGCGCCCGGTGAAGGCCCGGGCGACCCGCACCGCGTGCATGGTGGCCTCGGTGCCCGAGTTGGCGAAGCGCACCACCTCCATGCCGGGAATGCGGGTGGTCAGGATCTCGGCGAGGCGGATCTCGTGCTCGCTCGGGCCGGGGAACGACATGCCGTGCACCGCCGCGTCCTGGATCGCCTTGACCACCGCCGGGTTGGCGTGGCCCAGGATCAGGCTCGTGTAGTTGCCGTTGAAATCGAGGCGCTCGATGCCGTCGGCGTCCCAGACCCGCGCGCCGTCGCCGCGGGTGATGTAGAACGGGTACGGATCGAAGAAGGTGGTGGTGCGGCTGTTGCCGCCCGGCATGACGCGCAGCGCCTCCTCGAAGAGCTGGCGCGAGCGGGGGGTCTTGGCCTCGTAGTCGGTGACGGCGCGCTCGAGAGTCATGGGCTCCTCCCTCCGATCTATTCGATGGCGATCTATTCGATGGCGGTCTATTCGATGGCCGCGTCCAGCGCCCGGCGGCTGTCCCGAAGCATCGCATGGGCCTCGGCCACTGTCACGCGGCGGAAGGAGAGCTTCCCGCCGGGCTTGAGCTGCGCGATGCGGCCCAGGTCGAACGAGCACACGGTGGCGATCTTGGTGTACCCGCCCGCCGACTGCCGGTCGGCGAGCAGCACGATGGGCTGGCCCTCGCCGATGACCTGGATCCCACCCATCGGCACGCCGTCCGAGACGATGTCGTGGCCGCGGGTGTGCTCGATGAACGGGCCCTTGAGGCGCGCCCCCATGCGGTCGCTCTGCGGGAGCAGCTCGTACGGCCCCGCGAGGAACGCGGCGATCCCGGCCGCGGTGAATCGGTCGTCCTGGGGCCCGAGGATCACCGCGACGGTGGCCTCACCGCCATACCCCGGTACCTGCCCGGGGCGCACCCGGTGCGGGCGGGCCGGAGCGCCCGCGATGCCCAGCGGCAGCCGATCGCCTCGACGCAGCGCGCGGCCGCCGAGCCCGCCGAGCCGGCCGCGCACGTAGGTCGAGCGGGAGCCGAGCACGATCGGCGTCTCGAGACCCCCCCCGACCGCCAGGTACGCGCGGACCCCGGTCCGGGCCGGCCCGAGCCGCACCACGTCGCCCGCCTTCACCGGCACCGTCTCCCAGGTCGGCACCGCCGCGCCGTTCACGGTCGGCGCCATGTCGGCCCCGGTCACCGCCACCAGCCGGTCGTCGGCGAACTCGACGCGGGGACCGACCAGCGTGCACTCGAGCACCGCGGCGCCGTCCGGGTTGCCGACCAGGCGATTGGCGAGCAGGAACGCCTCCCGATCCATCGGCCCCGACGTGGGGATGCCGACCCGCAGGTGGCCGAACCGGCCGAGATCCTGGACCGTGGTGAGCGGCCCGGGATCCTGGATCACCAGGACGCTCATCCGGTGATCCGGGGCGTGTACTTCCCCGCCTCGACCTGGGCCGCGATCGCGTCGTACTCCGCGCGGTCGATCGCGCGGAAGCGCACGTGGTCGCCCGCGCGCAGGAGGATCGGATCGGGCGCGTCCGGATCGTAGAGGCGCACCGGGGTGCGGCCGAGCACCCAGAAGCCGCCCGGGCTCTCGATCGGGTAGATGCAGCACTGGATGCCGCCGATGCTGACGCTGCCCGGCGGGGTCTTGGTCCGCGGGTTCTGCAGGCGCGGGATGGTCAGCCGATCGGGCATGCCGGTCATGTAGGGCAGGCCCGGGGTGAAGCCCACGAAGTAGACGTAGTAGTCGGCGGAGGCGTGCAGGCGTGCCACCTCCGCGGGGGCGAGCCCGAGCTTCTCCGCGGCGGCGGCGAGCTCGAAGCCGAGCTCGCCCTCGTAGCAGCACGGCAGCTCCACGGTGCGCGCGGGCGGCAGCACCTCGGGCCGGGCCTGCGCGCAGAGCTCGCGCAGCGCCGCACCGAGCGCCTCGTAGCCGATCACCAGCGGGTCGTAGTAGACGAGGAGGGCACGGTAGCTGGGAACGGTCTCACCGACCCCGGGCAGGGCGCGCTGCCGGAGCAGGTACTCGAGCGCGAGGACGCGGGCGTTGAGCTCCCGGTTGACCTCGTCGCCGAGCTCGACGGAGACCGCGCCGTCCCCGCACGGCAGGAGACGCGGCTCGGGCCAGATCGTCACCGGGCGAGAAGCGTCAAATCGCGGCCAGCGCGTGGTTCGGCAGGTCGGTGATGAACATGTGCCCCGGGCTGTGGGTGATCATGAACGCGGGCTTCGATGCGAGCGCCACCGCCTGCGGGGTGACCCCGCAGGCCCAGAAGACCGGCGTCTCCCCCGCGCGCACGCCCACCGAGTCGCCCCAGTCCGGCCGGTTCACGTCCGCGATGCCGAGCGCGGCCGGGTCGCCCACGTGCACCGGTGCGCCGTGCGCGCCGGGGAAGCGCGCGGACGCGGTGACCGCCTTGGAGATGAGCCCGGTCGGGATCGGCCGCATCGAGACCACCATGGGGCCGTGGAACTGCCCGGCGGGCCGGCACTGCACGGAGGTCTTCCACATCGCGACGTTCTTGCCCATCTCGATGTGGCGCATCGGGATGCCCGCGTCGAGCAGCGCCCACTCGAAGGTGAACGAGCAGCCGAGCAGGAACGCCACCAGGTCGTCGCGCCAGAACGGCCGGACGTCGGTCACCTCGTCGGCGAGCACCCCGTCCTTGTAGATGCGGTAGCGCGGGATGTCGGTGCGGAGGTCGGCGCCCGGGGCCACCCCGACCGGCTCCGGCGATCCCACGTCGGTGACCTCGATGAGCGGGCACGGCCGCGGGTTGCGCTGGCAGAAGAGCAGGAAGTCGTAGGCCTGCTCCCTCGGCAGCACCGCGAGGTTGGCCTGGACATAGCCGGGCGCGAGCCCGGCGGTCACGGTGGTCAGGCGGCCGGCGCGGATGTCGGCGCGGATCTCCTTCGGATGGCGGGCGTCGATGGGCATCGGTAGGCCTCCCGGCCGATCTACTTGAGGTGCCCGAGCCTCGGCCAGAGATCGGGGTTGCCGAGCACGTGCGGCTTCTCGCCCCGCAGGACCCGGAGCATCTCCGCGGTCACCTGCAGCGCGGTGTTCCGCGTGCTCTCGCGGGTCACCCCCGCGATGTGCGGGGAGACGATCACGTTCTCGAGCTGGAAGAAGCGGTTGTCGGAGGACGCGGGCTCCTCCTCGAAGACGTCGATCCCCGCGGCCCGGATCTTGCCGCTCTCGAGCCCGGCCACGAGCGCGCCCTCGTCCTGGGTCTTGCCCCGGGACGTGTTGATGAAGATCACCCCGTCCTTCATCTGGGCGACCGCGGCCGCGTCGATCATGTGGTGGGTCTCCGCCGTGTGCGGGGTGTGGCAGGTCACCACGTCGGCCTGGCGGAGCACCGAGGCCATGTCGGGCATGGGCTCGACCCCGCGGTTGCGCATCTCGTCGGCGGGCACGTACTTGTCGTAGCCGATCACCCGCATGCCGAGCGCGCCCGCGGTCTTGGCCACCCGGCGGCCGATGTTGCCGACCCCGATGATGCCGAGGGTCTTGCCGTTCATCTCGAAGAGGCTTTCCCAGCGGCCCTTGCCCCAGTCCGCCTTGCGGGTGCGCTGGTCCACCACCACCGCCTGCTTGGCGCAGGCCAGCATCAGCATGATGGCGTGCTCGGCCACCGAGTTCGAGTTGGAGCCCGGCGCGTGCACGACCGCCACCCCCAGCTCGGTGGCCCCGGGCAGGTCCACGATGTCGAGGCCGACGCCGTGCCGTCCCACCACCTTGAGCGCAGGGCAGGCCGCCATCAGGCTACGGGTGCAATCGGGCTTGGAGCGGAACAGGATGCCCTCCGCCTCCCGGGCCGCGGCGATCATCCCCGCCTCGGTCTGCGCGTCGGTCACGACCACGCGTGCCTCGGCCTCGAGCTGCTTCATCCCGTCCGGGTGGATGGGCCCTCCGAGCACCACCAGCGGCTTCACGGGGCGCATTATAGCGGAGGAGACCTCATCGCGTCATCTGGCACGCGTCGTGCGAAGGAGGGCCGTCATGATCCGCAAGTTCGAGACGCTCCGGCGGGAAGCCGCCGACTGCACCGCGTGTCCCCTCTACCGCCACGCCACCCAGACCGTCTTCGGCGAGGGCGATGTGCGTGCGGCCATCGTGCTGGTCGGCGAGCAGCCCGGACACGAGGAGGACCTGGCCGGGCGGCCGTTCGTGGGGCCGGCGGGGCGCGAGCTCGACCGGGCCCTGGCCGAGGCCGGCCTCGAGCGCGGACGGATCTACGTGACCAACGCGGTGAAGCACTTCAAGTGGGCGAAGGACCGCAGCGGCGGGAAGCGCCGCATCCACGAGCGCCCGAGCCCGGGCGAGATCGAGGCCTGCCGCCCGTGGCTCGAGCAGGAGCTGTGGCTGATCCGGCCGGAGGTCGTGGTCTGCCTCGGGGTGACCGCGGCGCGGTCGGTCCTCCGCCGTCGGATCACCATCAGCGCCAGCCGCGGAGAGACCCTCACCTCGCCCGAGGGCTTCCGGACCTTCGTGACCGTCCACCCCTCCGCGATCCTCCGGATCCCCGACGCGGCGAACCGCGAGGCGGAGCGGCATCGTCTCGCCGACGACCTGCGCCGCGCGGCCCGCTCCGCCCACCGCGCCGCTCGTGCGCGAGAGGAAGAAACGACCGGGTAGATCCTCCCGGGTTCGCCCCATCGTCCCGTCCCGGCCCGGCCGCGCGATCCCGGGGACCCGCGGAAATCGCGGCGGCCGAGGAGCCCCGCGTGCGTCCTACGGTGGCACGTCACTTGAACTCCCGTCGCCCGCCACCACACCACCATCCCGCGGCCCCCGAGGCCAGGAGGACATCATGCCGCAGCCGACGACGCTTCTGGCCGGTCGAGAGGAGACCGAGGGCGACGACGTCATCCGCATGCCCGGCCGGCAGAACTGCTGGGCCATCGTGCTCGCCGGGGGCGAGGGCGTGCGTCTGCGCTCGCTCGTGCGGCAGGTCCTCGGGGAAGACCGTCCGAAGCAGTACGCACGGCTGCTCGGGGCCCGGAGCCTGCTCGGCGAGACCCTGCACCGCATCGGGCTCGCGATCCCGGAGACGCGCACCCTGGTCGCCACGGTCCGGCAGCACGCGGGCTACATCGCCGAGGAGTTCGCCGCCGCGTCGCCCCGGCCGACCGTCCTGGCGCAGCCCTTCGACCGGGGCACCGCGGCCGGGGTGCTCTACCCGGCCCACTGGATCGCGTGGCGCAACCCGGAGGCCATCGTCGCGATCTTCCCGTCGGATCACTTCCTCCTGGGCGAGGCCACCTTCATGGCCCACGTGGCCGAGGTCGCGGGGTGGGTGGAGAAGAACCCGGAGCGGCTCGTGCTGCTGGGCGCCCAGCCGACGTCGCCCGAGGTCGAGTACGGCTGGATCGAGCCCGACGAGCGCCTGGGCGACCTGTCCACCGGCCCGATCCGCGCGGTGCGGCAGTTCTGGGAGAAGCCCGCGGTCGCGCGGGCGCGGGCCTGCATGACCGCGGGGCATCTCTGGAACACCTCGGTGATGATCGGCAAGGTGGCCACGCTGGTCCAGGCCGGCTGTCAGGCGCTGCCGGAGCTGAGCGATCGGCTCGCGCGCATCGAGCCCTTCGCGGGCACTCCCGAGGAGCCCGACGCGGTCCGTCAAGCCTACGAGCTCATGCCGAGGGCCAACTTCTCGCGCGGGGTGCTCGAGGCGTGCCCGGAGATGCTCGCCGTCTCCCGGCTGCCGCGCATCGTGTGGTCGGATCTGGGCAGCCCGCACCGGGTGATGGAGGCCCTCACCCGGATGCGGATCCGGCCGGAGTGGGCTCGCTCGCTCGCGCCGTCGGCCTGAGGGGCCGACGGCGCTCGGCGCTCAGGCCGAAGCCGCCGCGCGGGGCACGGGACGGAGCGGCGGGGGCGGCGTCAGCGTGAGGTGAAGGTCGCAGTATTCCTGCAGCAGGTCCGGGCATTCTTCCCGGATCTCGGCCAGCACGGTGGGGGCTCCCTTACCGAGGCGCAGGAGCGTCGCGGCCCTCGAGAGGACGCGCTGCTGCCGGGCCAGGTCGTGCTGCGTCTCCGAAATCTCCTTGCTGCGTCGGCCGATCTCCGCCAGCAGCGACGCTTCGAGCTCGTGCCGCTCCGTCATCGTACGCTCCTTTCTGCCGTCCGAGTCCCTGCGTGAGCCACTCGCGTAAAGCAAGCGGGCTGCCACGCCGATCCCCGCGCTTCGCCGCGATTTGGCACGTCGACGCGACGGGCCGCGAGCGTAGCCGGCGCAAATTACCCGGTAGGAACTTCTCGCCCGGAGACACGGTCTCGGGGCGGCCGGTCGTTCTTACCGCGCCGCTATGGCGACATCCGAGGCCGTCGGGCGCGCGCGACGCGGGCCGCTCGGTCGGTTCGCGCGTGTTGTCGCGATCTTCCGACGCGGCCGTGATCCGGGCACGACGATTGCTCGGCAGTGATCCATGGCCGGCAAACCGAGCATCCTGATCGTCGACGACGAGGAGGATTCGAGGATCGCGCTCCAGACGATCCTCGGCACGTGGGGGTATGCCACCGACGTCGCCATCGAGGGACGCGAGGCGCTGCAGAAAGCGGCGGCCCTGCGCCCGTCGCTCGTGGTCACCGACCTCATGATGCCGGACATGGACGGGCTCGGCCTGCTGACCGCGCTGCAGCAGGAGATGCCCCGGCTGCCGGTGATCATCCTGACCGGCCGGGCCACCGTGGACACCGCGGTGGGCGCGATGCGCCAGGGGGCCTACGACTACCTCACCAAGCCGGTGGACCCCGACCGCCTGCGACTGCTCATCGAGAAGGCGCTCGAGCGCGGCCGGACCCTCGACGAGATCACGATCCTGCGGCGGCGGGTCAAGGACGTGTGGGGCCTGGGCCGGCTCATCGGTCGCAGCGCGCCCATGCAGGAGGTCCACCGGCTCATCGAGCAGGCCGCGGCCACCCCCGCGCCGGTCCTGATCCACGGCGAGACCGGCACCGGCAAGGAGCTGGTGGCGCGCACCCTGCACGAGCTCTCCGCGCGCTCCGGCGGGCCCTTCGTGGCCGTGAACTGCGCCGCGATGCCCGAGACCCTGCTCGAGAGCGAGATCTTCGGCCACGAGCGCGGGGCCTTCACCGACGCGCGTGACCGGCGGGAGGGCTGCTTCGAGCTCGCCCACGGTGGCACCCTGCTGCTCGACGAGGTGGCCGAGATGCAGCCCGGCACCCAGGCCAAGTTCCTGCGGGTGCTCGAGGAGGGCGCGTTCCGTCGCCTGGGCGGCAAGACCGAGATCACGGTCGACGTGCGGGTGGTGGCCGCCACCAACAAGGACCCGGTCGCGGCGATGAAGGACGGGGCCTTCCGCGAGGACCTCTACTACCGGCTCAACGTCTTCACCCTCGCGGTACCGCCCCTGCGGCAGCGGGTCGAGGACATCCCGCTGCTGGTGACCGGCTTCATCGAGGAGTTCAACGGCAAGTACGACAAGCGCATCACCGGCGTGGACGACACCACGCTCAAGATCCTCATGTCGCACGCGTGGCCCGGGAACGTGCGCGAGCTGCGCAACGTGGTGGAGCGCGCGTTCATCGCCTGCGAGGGCGACGTGATCACCGCCAAGGTCCTGCCCGGGACGTCGCCGGTGGCCCCGGCCGCGGCCTGGAACGGCGACTCCGACGCGCTCACCGCCCCGATCGGCCTGCCGCTGCGCGAGGTCGAGAAGCAGTTCGTGCTGCGCACGCTGGCCGCCGAGAACAACAACAAGACCCGGGCCGCGGATCGGCTCGGGATCAGCACCAAGACCCTGCACAACATGCTGCAGCGGTGGGGGCTCCTGCACCGGCAGATCCCCCGGGGGGGATCGGGGTGATCGACGCGATGAGAGGCACCATGAGCGACGCGAGCCGGGAGATGCGATCCCGCTTCGACCACCTCGAGCAGGTGGTCGCGCGGTTGCCGGAGGGCCCCGAGCGCGCGCCGCTGGCCGAAGGCGTGCATGCCCTCCGGGAGGCGATGGACCGGCTCGAGGAGCTGGACCGCGACGAGCGGCACCATCTCGGGCACGACCTGCGGGTGCCGCTCAACGCCATCGCGGGCTGGACCCACATCCTGAGGCTCGACGCGACCAGCGCCGCCACGGTCGACCGGGCGATCGACGTGTTCGACCGGAACGTGCGGGCCCTGACCCGCCTGATCGAGACCTACACCGCGGACGGTCGCTAGGCCCCGCGCTAGCCGGCCGCGGGGGTGGCGATCACTGCCACGAGGCGCGCCGGGTCCACCGGCTTCACCAGGTGGGCGTCGAAGCCGGCCTCCCGCGAGCGGCGGTGGTCCTCGGGCAGCCCGTAGCCGGTGAGCGCGACCAGCCGCACTTCCCGCCCGCGCGCGTCGGCCCGGACGCGGCGGGCGACCTCGAAGCCGTCGAGCCCCGGGAGCCCCACGTCCACCAGGGCGATGTCCGGTCGCACCGTCAGGATGGCCTCGACGCCGCTCGGCCCGTCCGCGGCCTCGTGCACCTCGTGACCGGCGTGCTCGAGGAGGAAGCGCAGCATGTCGCGGCTGTCGCGGCTGTCCTCGACGATCAGGATGCGTCGAGGGCTTGGGGCCGGCGGCGCGGAGACCTCGCCCGACGCCGCCGGCGGCGCGATCTGCGGC
>DATFAJ010000469.1:0-8126 GCA_035254745.1 Candidatus Methylomirabilota bacterium
AGCATGCCAGGTAGAACCGGACCTCGCGCTTGTCCAGCCAGCCGCCCTTGCCCACGAGGTGCGGAACCTTGTTGGCGAGATAGATCGGCGAATAGACGAGGAAGAAGACCACGACCAGCGCGGAAAAACTCAAGATCCCCATCATGCCGAAGACCATGCCCCGGAAGAGCCAGTCCCAGAGGGTGAGGTTCACGTCGCTCGTGAGGTCGAGAGCTCGAGGCATCAGCTCGCGATGCCGATCGACGTAGATCACGGCGAGCGAGAATACCGCCAGGAGCGTCTCCAGCCACCGCCTCACGATCACGCGGGGGATCAGGCTCATGGGGGCTACAACATCACACCACCGGTGGGAGTGTCAACAAAACGGGCCGCGGCGACGCGCAGTTAGAGCAGGAAGCCCCCCGGGAACGGGTCGCTGGGGTCGAGAACGAGGGTCCCCCGCCCGGTCATCCACGCGCGCCCGGTGATCTCCGGCACCACCGCGGCGGCGCCGGCCACGTCGGTGAGCCCCGCGATCCGGCCGGTGAAGAGCGTGCCGATGATGGACTCGTGGCCGAACGCCTCGCCCACCCCGAGGCGCCCCCGCGCGTGGAGATTGGCGAGCCGCGCGGAGGTGCCGGTGCCGCACGGCGAGCGGTCGAGGCCCGCGGGGGCCACCACGACCGCGTTCCGGTACCGGGCGTCGGGCCGGCGCGCCGGCTCGAAGAACTGGACGTAGAGCAGGCCACGCGCCCCGGGCATCGCGGGATGCACGAGGGGCACGCGCGCCTCGATGGCGAGCCGGACGCGCTCGCCGATCTCCACCAGCCGGGCGGCCTCCTTGGCCTCGAGCGTCAGCCCCAGGGGGGCCGCCTCCACCAGCGCGTAGAAGTGGCCGCCGTAGGCGAGGTCGAAGCGGACCGGGCCCACGCCCGGGACCTCGACCGTCTGGTCGAGAGCCACCGAAAAGGCCGGGACGTTGCGGATCGTCACCGACGTGGGCTGCCCGGCCTGCGCGCGCACCCGGCACGTCACGAGCCCCGCCGGCGTCTCGAGCGTCACGGTGGCGGCGCCGCCCGGCGCGGCCACCCGGCCCGTCTCCACCAGCATGGCGCCGAGCGCGATCGCCCCGTGCCCGCACATGTGCACGGGCCCGAGGGGCTCGATGAAGAGCACCCCCGCGTCCGCCGCCGGCGCCACCGGCTCGGTCAATATCGCGCCGCACATGGCGGCGTGGCCTCGCGGCTCGTAGAGCGTGAAGCCGAGCAGGTCGCGGCAGTTTGCGGCCAGGTGCTCGCTGCGCGCCATCAGCGTGGCGCCGGGCACGCGACCCACGCCGTCCACCACGATGCGCATGGGCTCCCCCTCGGTGTGGTAGTCGATCACCGACAGGGTGCGCGTCGACGGCCTCGTCACGGGCTCGGCCCCAGCAGCTCGCAGAGGATGCCCTCGCGGAGCCCGCGATCGCTCACCACCACCGCCTCGCGCCGCAGGCGCGCCATCGCGGCCAGGCAGATCGCGATCCCCGGGATGATCACGTCGGCGCGACCCGGCTCGAGACACGGCAGCCGCCCGCGCGCGGCCACGTCGAGCGCGCCCAGGCGCGCGAGCTGCCGCTCCACCGCGGCGCGGTCGAGACGATGGCCGTGGACCGCCGCCGCGTCGTAGCCGGGCAGGCCCAGATCGAGCGCGGCCAGGGTGGTGACGGTGCCCGCGGTGCCCACCAGCTCGGTCGCGGCCACGCCCGCGATGGCGTCCGGCACCTCCGCGGCGAGCCGCCGCTCCACGTGCTCGCGCAGGCGCGCGAAGCGGTCCCATCGCACCGGCCCGGGCTCACCCCATTCCTCCTGGAGCGTCACCACCCCGAGTCGGAGGCTCACCGCGGCGGCGGGGGCGCCGTCCCGCGCGAGGACGAACTCGGTGCTACCGCCGCCGATGTCGAAGAGCACGAAGGAGGCGCCCAGACCGGGCAGCCCGGAGGTCACCCCCTTGAGGGTCAGGCGCGCCTCCTCCTCGCCCGAGACCACCTCCACGCGCTCGCCCGACTCGCGCTCGAGACGGGCGACGAACTCCTCGCGGTTCACCGCCTCCCGCACCGCGCTGGTGGCGACGATCCGCACGCGGTCGGCGCCGAGCGCGCGCGCGGCCCGCGAGAACTCGGCGACCGCCGCCGCGGTCCGCCGCATCGGCTCCGGAGCCAGGCGGCCGGTGGTCCCCTGCCCTTCCCCGAGCCGGGTGACGCGCTGGGTCTGCTCGAGCGTGCGCCACGTCGAGCCGGCCGGCTCCACGACGAGGAGGCGCACCGTGTTGGTGCCGAGGTCGACGGTGGCGAGGGCCCCGCTCACGCGGGCGGGTGGAGGCGGAGGGCCTCCGCGACGGCGGCGCGGACGCGCTCGGGCTGGACCGGCTTGACCACCATCACGTCCACTCCCGCGCCGCGCACGCGCTCCTCGTGGAGCCGGCGTCCCCAGCCGGTGAGCAGCACCACCGCGGAGCCCGGGCTCCGCTCCTTCACCGCCGCGGCCAGCTGCAGGCCGGAGCGGTCGCGCAGCGCGAGATCGGTCACCACCACGTCGATGCCGCCGACCGCGAGCCGCTCGAGGGCAGTGGTGGCGTCGACCGCGGTCTCCACGCGATGACCGGCCGCGTCCAGCGCCTCCCGCACCGACGCCTGGATGCCCTCCTCCTCCTCCACGATCAGGACCGAGCCGACGCGGGACGGCGCGGGCGCCGGCTCCGGAGCGGTGGCCAGCGCCGGCTCGCCCGGGTGGTGCGCCTCGACCTCGGCCGCCGCCTCGCGCGCCCGCTCCGCCGGGAGCCACAGCGACACGGTGGTGCCGCCGGGCCGGGTCTGCACGTCGAGCCGGCCGCCCGCGCGGAGCACGACCGCCTGCGCCACCGTGAGCCCGAGGCCCAGGTGTCCCGGACGAGTGGTGAAGAAGGGATCGAAGATCCGCGGCTTGACGTCCGGCGCGATGCCCCGACCGCCGTCCGCGACCACGAGCTCCACGCCGCCGCCGGTCTCGCGCACCTGGACCGCCACCGTCCCGCCGTCGGGCATGGCCTCCATCGCGTTCAGCACGAGGTTGACGATGGCTTCCCGGAACGCGACCGCGCTGCCCTGGACCGGAGGCGTCGACGGCAGGTCCGCGGTCATCTCGATTCGGCGCCCCCCGGGAGGCGCACCCGGGCCGATCCGCGGGCGCGCGAAGGCCAGGGCCTCCTGCGCGATCGCGCCGAGATCGCACGACACGCCCACCGCGTGGTCCGCCTCGGCCAGGCCCAGGAGCCGCTGCAGGACGTCGGTGCCGCGCCACGCCGCCTCCTCGAGCGCGCCCAGCCCTTCGCGCAGCGACTCGTCCTGCGCCCGGGCGAGGAGGAGCTGGGACTTGCCGAGCAGCCGCGCGAAGATCGAGCTGAGCTCGCGGGTCAGGCCGCCGCCGAGCGCGACGAGCGCGCGCGCCTTCTCGCCCTCGGCCCGCTGGGCCTCGAGGGCGGCCTGCTCGCCCAGGGCGCCGCGCAGGTCCTCGAGCCCGCGCCGCGTGTCGAGCGCCACCGCGGTCACCGTCGCGAGCATGAGCGCGAGCTCGACCTCCTCGGTGGAGAACTCGCGGGGCTCGACGTCGGCGAGGGCGAGCAGGCCGAGCACCCGCCCGCGCGTGCGCAGCGGCACCAGCAGGGCGGCCCGGAGCCCGTCGCGCTCGAGGACGCCCGGCCGCGCGCCGGTCCGGCCCCGCAGATCGCGGATCGCGAGCGCGCGGTCCGCCGCGAAGCCCTCCGCGAGCAGGTCGTCCTCCGGATCGACTTGCGCCGGCCCGACGCTACGCAGCCGTCCCGCTCCGGCCACCGCGCCGATCGACGCCGGATCGGCGCCGGCGACCGCCAGGGCCGCGCGCACCCCCGGCAGCCGGCACGCCGCCTCGCAGGCTCGCGCCAGCAGGTCTCGCGGCTCGCGCCCCGGGCGCTGCTCGTCGACCAGGGCCCGCGCCTCGCGGAGATGGGTCAGGTGCTCGCCGTGCCGCTCCAGGAGGTCCTGGTGCACGAGCGCGGAGCCGACCCGGTCGGCGATGACCAGGAGCAGGAGCATGTCGGTGGTGCTGAAGGGGGCCCCCAGCGCCCTCCGCCCCGCGAAGAGCACGCCTCCGACCTCGCCCTCGGTGCGCACCGGCACCGCGATGCCCTGCCGGACCGGGAAGCGCTCGATGAACGGATCGGCCGCCTCGGGCACCGCGGCCGCGTCGACGGTCTGCACCCGCTTCTCCCGGAACACCCGGCCGACCAGCCCCTCGCCCGGATCGAGCGAGAGCGACTCCACGTCCTCCCGCCGGAATCCGCGCGCCGAGCGGGCGACCAGGCGCCCGGTGGCCTCGTCCAGCACGAAGAGCAGCGCGCGGTCCGCGGCGAGCAGACGGGAGAGCCGGTCCATCGCGAGCGCGAAGAGCTCGCCCGGCGGAAGGCCGAGCGGAGGGACGGAGAGGATCTCCTGGAAGATGGCCAGGGTGTGGTCGTCGCGCTCGGCCGCGTGGTCGAGGTGCCGGCCCTCGGCCCCGGAATCCGTCGCGGGCTCCCGGAGGCGCTCTCGCGCGCTCTCGAGGATCTCGGCCATCTCGGCGAGGGTCGCGCGCAGCGAGGTCTGCTGTCCCGCCGCGCGCGAGCCGGCCTCGCCGTTCACCGCGCCGTCCTCCGGATCACTTCCCGGCGAGCGTGCGGATGTAGCGGACGACCGCCCAGCGGTCGTTGTCGGGCAGGTGCCGCCACGACGGCATGGCGCCCCGTCCGGTGGTGATCTTCCAGAAGATCTCCCCTTCCGACTCGTCCTGCACGCGCTTGGACGTCCAGTCGGCGGGCTTCGGATTGAGCGCGGCCGCTGCGGCGCCGTCGCCCTTGCCCTTGCTGCCGTGACAGGAGACGCAGTTGACCTTGGCGATCTTCTCGCCCTGTTCGACCGTCTTCTTGTCGCTCGGAAGCGGGTTCTTCTTCGCCTTCTCGGAGGCGGGCGCGACCCAGGGGCCCTGGGCGTGCGCGGGCGGTACACCGCCGGCTCCGAGCACGAGCAGGGTGACGGTGCCGAGAGCGAGCCCGCCGATGCGGGCGGCAAGCGAGATGGCCATCGAATCCTCCTTACTGAACGGGTCGCGTGAGCGGGCCGGTGGTCGCGGGTATCGCCCCGTCATCATTGACGAAAGGCAGATTCATTTAACACCCACGCTCGTCGAGGGGTCAAGGTATTTCACCGGTTCCGGCCGAGACCGTGTGCTATCGTCACGAGCCAAGATGGCGGACGAACAGGCCCATCTCGTGGCGGTGATCGGTGCGGGCCCGGCCGGTCTCTTCGCGACTCGCGCGCTGGCCGCGCTCGGCGCGCGCGTGGTCCTGATCAACCGCGACGTCAAGCCGGGCGGCCTCGCCGAGTACGGGATCTTCCTCAACAAATACAAGATGAAGGGCGGCCTGCGCCGCCAGTTCCAGAAGATCCTGAGCGATCCCCGCGTCACCTACCTGGGCCACGTGACCGTCGCGGAGCGGGGCGACCTCACGGTGCCCGAGCTGGCCGGCATGGGCTTCGACGCCCTCGTCTTCGCCATCGGGGCCCAGGGCACCAAGTACCTCGGCATCGAGGGCGAGCGGCTGGCCTCCGCGTATCACGCCAAGGACCTCGTGTATCACTACAATCGGCTGCCGCCCTTCAGCGAGCGGCCCTTCCCGATGGGCCGGCGCGTGGCCATCGTCGGGGTCGGCAACGTCATGGTCGACATCGCGAACTACTGCGCCCACTTCTGCGACGTCGACGAGGTGATCGCGGTGGCGCGCCGGGGCCCCTACGAGAAGGCGTACGACGATCGCGAGTTCGAGGACGTCGAGGACGCCTTCGACCACGCGCTCTACCGGGAAGAGCTCGAGCGCATCCGGCCGCGGCTCGAGGCGGCCGGGCAGAGCACCGACGCGCTGCTCGCCGCGCTCGCGGCGCGGGGCGAGCCCTCGCCCAGAGCGCGCACCCGTCTGCGCTTCCGCTTCCTCGCCTCGCCCCGCCGCGTGATCGCCGAGGGCGGGCGCGTGGTCGGGCTCGAGGTGGACGAGACCCGGCTCGAGCGCAAGGGGGATCGCATCGCGGCGGCGAGCACGGGGGTCACGTCGGTGATCCCGTGCGACACCGTGGTGTTCGCGGTCGGCGACCGGGTCGACGAGCACGCGGGGCTTCCCTACCGCGACGGGCTCTACCTGACCGTGCCCGGCGACGATCCCGCCGCGCCGTACCAGGTCCTGGACGAGACCGCGGGCAAGGCGCGGCCCGGCGTCTACGTGGTCGGATGGGCGCGCAAGGCCAGCGACGGCGTGGTCGGCCGCGCGCGCCTCGACGCCGAGACCGGGATCAAGCACGTGGCCGCCTTCCTGGCCGAGCGCCCGAAGCGGCCGCTCGCGGAGGCAGAGCGCTCGGTGGAGGCCCTGCGTCGGACCCTCACCGAGCGGGGCACGGTGGTGGTGGACTACCCGGCGGTGCAGCGTCTCGAGGCGGCCGAGCGCGCGCGCGCCTCGGCCGACAAGGTCGAGGAGTTCAAGTTCGCGAGCGACCGCGAGATGCTCGAACAGCTGCGCGGCTAGGAATCCCCCCGGCCGAGCAGCACCAGCAGCGCTCCCGCCACCCCGTAGGCCGCGGCCAGCGTGGGCGGCACGCTGCTCGCGACCGCCCAGGGCCAGAAGACGGCCCCGTCGGGCAGCGGCGAGTGGATCACGCCGAAGAGCGTCGCCACCGCCGCGATCGCCAGCACCGCCCCCGCGACCGGCAGCCGCCGCTCGATGATCGCGACCAGCGCGGCCCCCCACAGGAGCGCGGTCAGGATGAAGCCGTTGCCCAGCACCAGCAGCGTGCTCCACATCGCGCGCCCCTCGCCCGCGAGGTCCGCCGCGCTCTTGCCGACGCCACCCAGCAGCATGTTCCCCTGGATCAGCACGAGCGCGGCCACCGCCGGGAGGAAGGCCAGCGCCACCGCGGGGGCGTGACGCGCGGGAGACGCGATGAACGCCTGCGCGGTGATCTGCAGGCCCACGAAGACCAGGATCGGCGCGACCGCCGCGTCGGGCAGCAGGCGCACCAGCAGCGCGACGACGCCCACCGCGGCTCCGACGCCGATCAGCAGCCCGGTGGCGAGCGTGTAGCCGGCGCGCGCGCCCATCGCCTTGTAGGCGGGGTGGCCGATGTACGGGGTGTTCTGGACCACGCCGCCGCAGCAGCCCGCCGCGATGGTGGCCAGCGCCTCGGTGAGCAGGATGTCGCGCGTGCGGTACTCGTCCCCCGCCACGATCGCCGACTCGGTGTTGTCGATGCCGCCCACCACGGTGGCGAGCGCGAACGGCACCGCGAGCGGCAGGTACGGCAGCAGCGCGTCGAGCGCGTCGAGCCAGGCGAGCGTGGGCACCGGTAGCGCGAGCCCGAGCGAGCCGAGCGCCAGGCCCGGGCCCGGCGCGGCGCCCGTGACCGCGCTGAGCGCCCAGCGGGCCCAGAAGATCGCGCTCCCCGCGAGCACCGCGGCGAGCGCGCCCGGCACGCCACCCGGCAGGCGGCGGCCGCCCACCAGCGCCACCAGCACCACCGTGAGCGAGACCACGCCCACCAGCGGGTCGGCGAAGATGCGCAGGGCGGGCAGGAACGCGATCAGCAGCACCGCCACGCCCGCGATGGAGCCGAGCAGTGCGGCCCGGGGCACCAGGCGGCGGACCCAGTCCCCCGCGAACGCGAGCCCGAGCTTGATCGCCCCCATCGCCAGCGTCACGCCCATGCCGATCTTCCAGGCGAGGATCGGGTCCCGCGTGAGGACCATCGCCGGCCCGAGCACCCCGAAGACCATGCCGAACAGCGACGGGGTGTCGATGCCGAACGGCATCGCGGTCACGTCGCTCCGCCCGGTGCGCCGCATGAGCCGCACCGCGAGCCACGTGTAGGCGAGGTCCCCGATCAGCACCCCGAGCGCGGTCCCCGGCACCATCACACGCAGCACCAGGTCGGCGGGAAACCCGAAGACCCCGATGAGCAGGCCCGAGAGGATGACGAACAGGCTCAGGTTGTCGAGCGCGAGCCCGAAGAACGCGTTCCAGTCGCCGGGGGCCCACCAGCGGGTCGGCGAAGATGCGCAGGGCGGGCAGGAACGCGA
>DATFAJ010000470.1:0-3086 GCA_035254745.1 Candidatus Methylomirabilota bacterium
AGGTTGATGCCGGCCGCGCGGGTCACGCTGGTCGGCAGGGCGCGCGCGGCCGGGACCTTGCCGCCCACGGTGGTCACGTTGACGATCCGGCCACCCCCGCGCTTTCTCATGTGGGGGATGACGAGGCGGCAGAAGCGCACCGCGGCCATGAGCTTCACCTCGATGTCGGCCACCCACGTGGCGTCGTCCACCTTCTCGAACGCCCCGGCCGACGACGTGCCCGCGTTGTTGATCAGGATGTCCACGCCGCCGTGCGCGGCCAGCGTTGCGTCGACCACCGCCTCGACGTCGGAGAGCCGGGTCACGTCCGCGACCTGGGCCAGCACCTGGACGCCGGTCTGCTTCCGGATGGCCTCGGCCGCACGCTCCAGCACGTCCTTGCGGCGCGCGCAGATCACCACGTGGCAGCCCTCCTGGGCGAAGCGCATCGCGGTGGCGCGGCCGAGCCCCTCGCTGCCTCCGGTGACGATGGCGACCTTGCCGGTGAGACCGAGATCGAGCATGGCGTGTCCTCCCGGGGGCGGATACTAGCCGCGGCCCCGGTCGGGGTCAAGGCGCGACGCGCCCCGTGGTATGGTCGTGCCCATGCGTCGGGTCCTGGTCACCGGGATGAGCGGGCTCATCGGGACCGCGGTACGCCGCCGGCTCGAGGGGCGCTTTGCCCTGCGTGCGCTGAATCGTCGTCCGGTCGCGGGCGTGGAGAGCCACCAGGCCGACATCGCCGATCTCGACGCGATCGCTCCCGCGTTCCGGGACGTCGACGCGGTCGTGCACCTGGCCGCCAACGTCGAGGCCAACCCGCCCATCGATCGCGTGGTGCGGGACAACGTGGTGGGTACCTACAACGTCTTCGAGGCGGCGCGTCGCGCCGGCGTGCGGCGCGTGATCTACGCGAGCAGCGGCGCCACCGTGAGCGACTGGGAGCGGGACGAGCCCTACGCGGCGCTCGTCGCCGGCCGCTACGACCAGGTCGCCGAGTGGCCGATGCTCACTCACGAGTCGCCGGTGCGGCCGCACGGTCTCTACGGCTGCAGCAAGGTCTGGGGCGAGGCCCTCGCCCGTCACTTCGCGGATACCTCCCCGATGTCGATGCTCTGCCTGCGCATCGGGCGCGTGACCGCGGCGGACCGGCCGTCGGGACCGCGCGAGTTCTCGGTGTGGTGCAGCCAGCGCGACATCGCCCAGATGGTCGAGCGCTGCCTGGCCGCCCCCGACAGCCTGCGCTTCGACGTCTTCTTCGTGTGCTCGGAGAACAAGTGGACGTACCGCGACATCGAGCACGCGCGGGCGGCGGTCGGGTTCGTCCCCGAGGACCGGGCCGAGGACTACCGCGGTCGCCCGTGAAGCTCGTCTCCTGGAACGTCAACGGGCTCCGGGCGGCGTGGAAGAAGGGCTTCGTCGAGTTCCTCGCCGCCCAGGCCGCCGACGTGGTCTGCGTGCAGGAGACCAAGCTCCAGGCCGAGCAGGTCACCGCCGAGATGCGGGCCCCGGCCGGCTACACGAGCCACTGGGCCTTCGCGGAGCGGGCCGGCTACAGCGGGGTGGCGACCTACACGCGCCCGGCCCCGCTCGCGGTGAGCACGGTCTGTGACCACCCGGTGCTCGACTGCGAGGGGCGCCTCGTGCACGTCGAGCTGCCCGACTTCCACCTCCTGAACGTGTACTTCCCCAACGGGGGCATGGGACCGGAGCGCGTGCAGCACAAGCTCGCCTTCTACGAGGCGTTCCTCGCCTTCACGGAGTCGCTGCGCAAGCGGGGCAAGGGCGTCGTGGTCTGCGGCGACGTGAACACCGCCCACACCGAGCTCGATCTCGCCCGCCCGCGGGAGAACGAGGGGACGTCGGGCTTCCTGCCCGCCGAGCGCGAGTGGGTCACCCGCTTCATCGCGGCCGGCTACCACGACACCTTCCGGCTCTTCGTCGCGGACCCCGGCCACTACACGTGGTGGGACCTGAAGACGGGCGCGCGGGCCCGGAACGTGGGCTGGCGCATCGACTACTTCTTCGTGTCCGACGAGCTGCGCGGCCGGATCGCGGGCGCGAGCATCCTGCCCGGGATCCTGGGCTCGGATCACTGCCCGATCGTGCTCGAGCTGAGCTAGGCCCGTGCCCTCTCCCGGAGGAGAGGGGGTGATGGTATTCTCTCGGCCGTGACCCAGAGCGCCGATCTCGCGATCGTGGGCGGCGGCATCGTCGGCCTCGCCACCGCGCTGGCCCTGACCGAGGCCCATCCGCGCCTCCGGCTGATCCTGCTGGAGAAGGAGGCGCAGATCGCGGCCCACCAGACCGGTCACAACAGCGGCGTGATCCACTCCGGCATCTACTACAAGCCCGGCTCGCTCAAGGCGCGGACCTGCGTGGACGGGGCGCGCCGGATGAAGCAGTTCTGCGACACCCACGGCATCAAGTGGGAGGGCTGCGGCAAGGTCATCGTGGCGACCGACGCGGCCGAGCTGCCGCGGCTGCAGAACATCTACGAGCGCGGGCAGGCCAACGGCCTCTCCGGGCTCAAGATGCTGTCGGCCGAGGAGGTCCGGGAGCTCGAGCCGAACTGCCGCGCGGTGCGGGCGATCCATGTGCCCGAGACCGGGATCGTGGACTACGTGCAGGTGGCGGGCAAGATGGCGGAGCTGATCCAGCAGCGCGGTGGGCGCATCTCGACCTCCGCCGGGGTGCGCGCGATCCACCGCCAGGCGACCGGGCTCGTGCTCGAGACCGCGCAGGGCGCGGTGGAGGCGCGTCACCTCGTCAACTGCGGCGGGCTCCACTCGGATCGGGTGGCCGGGCTCGCCGGGGTGACGCCCGAGGTGCGCATCATCCCGTTCCGTGGCGAGTACTACATGCTGCGGCCCGAGCGCCGCTCGATCGTGCGCGGCCTGATCTACCCGGTGCCGGATCCCGAGTTCCCGTTCCTCGGGGTGCACTTCACCCGCACCATCCACGGCGACGTGGAGGCGGGCCCGAACGCGGTGCTGGCCTTCGCGCGCGAGGGCTACTCCCTCGGCACGGTGCGGCCCGCCGAGCTCGCAGGCACGCTGGGCTACGCCGGCTTCTGGCACATGGCGCGCAAGTACTGGCGCGTCGGC
>DATFAJ010000471.1:0-4071 GCA_035254745.1 Candidatus Methylomirabilota bacterium
AGCTCGTGGGCCGCCGCGAGGGCCGCGATGCGCTGGGTCTCGGTGATGCCTCCCGCGATCGCCACGTCGGGCTGACAGATGTCGACCGCGCGGGCCTCGATCATGTCGCGGAACGCGAAGCGCGTCTGCTCGCTCTCACCCGCCGCGATCGGGATGTCGGTGGAGGCGCGCACCTCGGCCTGGCCCGCGAGGTTCTCGACGGACACCGGCTCCTCGAGCCACCCGAGATCGCAGTCTTCCACCTTGCGGGCGAAGCGCTGGGCCTGCCGCACGCTCCACGTCCCGTGGGCGTCGACCATGATGCCGACCTCGGGGCCGAGCGTCTCACGCACCTCGCGCACCCGCGCGGCCGAGTCGTCGACACTCTTGTCTTGAAGTCCCACGCGCAGCTTCACCGCGCGATGGCCACGCTCCACGTACTGGGCCATCTGCTTGCCGATGGCCCCGACCGGGGCCCAGCCCCCGCTCGCGTAGGCGGGGATGCGCTCGCGGTACTTTCCCCCCAGCAGCCGCCACACCGGCTGGCCGAGCGAGCGGCCGAGCAGGTCCCAGCACGCGATGTCGATGCCGCTGATCGCGCAGAGGGCCAGCCCGCGGCGACCCATGGTCGGGAAGGTCCGGCCCTCGCGGCTCGCGTAGTGCGCGCGCGAGCCGTTGTAGAGTGTCTCCCAGATCCCGGTGACATCACGCGGGTCGCGGCCGATCAGGACCGGCGCCATCTCCTCGCGGATCAGCGTGACCATCGCCGCGTAGTTCCCCAGATTGCCCACCGCGGCCTTGGCCTCGCCCAGGCCCACCAGCCCGGTATCGGTCTCGATCTCGACCAGGCACATGTTGAAGGTGTCGTTGCGGCCGAAGTCGCTCACGTGGGCGTGCTCGGCGGGAATCGGCGCGCGAAGCCAGGTGGCGCGGATGGCGGTGATCTTCATGGCGGGGCGAGCGTACGGCGCCATCCACACCGAAGTCAATTCCTGGTCCCCGCCGACCCCGCACTGGCCAGACGTTGCGAAGGCGACGGGAAGGGCGGCGCCCCGGTCAGTCGAGGCCGGGCGCGCCCCAGAAGATCGGCTCGGGGTGCAGACGCACCCCGAAGCGCTGCTCCACCCCCGCTCGCACCCGGCGCGCGAAGGCGACGACGTCGCGGGCCCGCGCCCCGTCGTGGCAGACGATGGCCAGCGTGTGGCGCGTGGAGAGGCCGACCGGACCGTCGGCCTGTCCGCGGGTGAACCCGGCGCGCTCGATGAGCCAGGCGGCCGAGAGCTTCACCCGGCCGTCGGGCTGCGGCCAGCGCGGCATCGAGAGGCCAGTCGCCCGCGCGTCGATCGCGGCCAGCGCTTCGGCGTCGACGATGGGATTCAGGAAGAACGAGCCGCAGCTGCGCGCGTTGGGATCGCCCGGATCGAGCACCATCGACTTGGAGCGGCGGACCTTCAGCACGGTCTCCCGCACCTCGATCAGCGACGGCCGTGCGACCGCGCGCGCCTCGAGCTCGCGGGCGATGTCGGCATACCGCACGTTGGGGGCCCCGCCGGGCGCGAGCCGGTAGGTCACCGCGAGGACCACGTAGCGGCCGGGGGCGCGGCTCTTGAAGAGGCTGTCGCGGTAGCCGAAGCCACAGTCGGCCGGGCCGAGGGTCACCACCTGTCCGGTCTCCCCGTCGAGCGCGCGCACCATGGTGACCGTGTCGCTCACCTCCTGGCCGTAGGCGCCCACGTTCTGGATCGGCGTCGCCCCGACCAGGCCCGGGATGCCGCTCAGGCACTCGAGCCCAGCCCAGCCCCGCTCGACGGTGTGCCGGACGAGCGCGTCCCACGGCTCGCCCGCGGCGGCGGTCACCTCGACCCCATCACGTCCCGGCCGCTCGGTCACCCCGCGCAGGGCGATCTTGAGCACGAGACCGTCCACACCTTCGTCGGCGATGACCAGGTTCGAGCCACCGCCCAGCACGCGCACCGGCAGGCGACGGGCGCTCGCCCACGCGTGGGCCTCCGCGACGGTCGCCTCGTCGATGGCCTCGACCAGGTAGCGGGCCGGCCCGCCGATGCGGAGCGTGCAGTGGGGCGCGAGGGGAGCGTGCTCGACGGGGGAGAGCATGGCCAGCCACCATCTTACCGTGGCGGCCCCCTCACCCTACCCTCTCTCCAACGGGGAGATGGAGAGGTCAGTCGGCGATGGGGAAGAGGCCCTGGTAGGCGAACTTCTGGACGCGCTTGGCGTTGTCCACCTCGGCGGTGTAGATGTTGCCGCGCGAGTCCACCGCCATGTTGTGCACCCAGTGGAGCTGACCCGCGTAGCGCCCGCTCCGCGCGAAGTGCGACAGCACCTTGCCGCTCGCGCGCGAGAGCGTCCAGACGTGGTTGTTCTCGCCGTCGGCCACGTAGAGATAGCTCTGGGCCGGATCGCGGGAGAAGTCGAGGTCCCACACCGAGCCGTTGCCGGCCGTCGAGGTCGCGAGGGTGAACTCGCTCACGAAGGTACCGTCCTTCTTGAAGACCTGGATCCGGTTGTTCGTCCGGTCGCAGACGTAGACGAGCCCGTCGGCTGCGATGCGCACGCAGTGCACCGGGTTCCGGAACTGCTTCACGCTCGCGTCGCCCGGGGGTCGGCCGTTGGCGCCCCAGTGGCGCTTGTAGGCGCCGGTGGTCGCGTCGAACACGATCACCCGGTGGTTGGCGTAGCCGTCGGCCACGTACAGCTCGTTGGCCGCCGCGTCCACCCGCACGTCGGCGGGCCGGTTGAGGTTCCGGGTGTCGGCGTCGCCACCGCTCGAGGCCGGCTTGCCGATCTGCATCAGGAATCGCCCGTCGCGGGTGAACTTGAGGATCTGGTTGTCCTTCTCCCCGTTGCCGGCCAGCCACACGTTGCCCGCCGGGTCCACGAAGATGCCGTGCTCGTTGGCCGGCCAGTCGTAGCCGGGACCGGGACCGCCCCAGGCCTGGAGCAGGTTGCCCTCGCTGTCGAACTCCATCACCGCCGGGGCGGGCGCGCAGCACTCGTTGCGCGGCGGGGTGAGCGTCGCGCCCTTCTCGTCGTCGGTCAGGGTGCGCGGGCGCTGCACGATCCACACGTGGTCGAGCGGGTCCACCGCCACGCCCGCCACCTGGCCGAGCAGCCAGCGGTTGGGCAGCGGCTTGGGCCAGAACGGATCCACCGTGAACTTCGGCGCCTGGCCGTCGGCCAGCCGCTGCGCGGTCACCGAGACCGCGGAGGAGACCGCGAGGAGGACGAGGAGCGCGAGAGCGACGACGACGCCGTGGGAGACGGGGGAGCGTGAGCGGAGCACGGCATTCCTCCTCGGCCCGGGACGCGGGAACCGCCCACGAGCCGGTGCGACCTTATGTCGAGACGAAGCCGCGTGTCAAGCGTCGCCGGCGCGCTATCGCCAGAGGAGCCAGCCGATCACGCCCGCGGCCAGGATCGCCACCACCGGCGGCACGCGATCCGTGGCCACCACGATCGCGGTGGCGCCCGCGAGGGCGGCGGTGGTGCCGTCGTGGATCGCGGTGCGCGCGAGCGTGTAGACGCCGCCCGCCATCAGCCCCACCCCGACCGGCAGGAGCGCCCGCTCGGCGGCCACCGCCCACGGCCGGCCGCGCCATTGCCGCCAGTGGTGCGAGATCACGATGACGAGGACGGACGTGGGCACGAACATCGCGAGCCCCGCGAGTGCCGCGCCGAGCAGACCGTGGGCCCGATGGCCCACGAAGACCGCGACCAGCATGCCGGGGCCGGGGGTGAGCTGCGACAGGGTGTAGCCGTCGACGAACTCGCGGGCGGTCAGCCAGTGGTGGATGGTGACCGCCTGCCGCTCCATCTCCGGGATGACGCCGAGGCCGCCGCCCACACAGAGAAAGCTCAGCCAGAGAAAGGTCCAGGTGAGCAGCACCAGGCCCGCCATCATGCGCCCTCCGGTGGGGGGGTGGGCGGGGGAACCGGCAGGCCCGGCCGCGCCGCAGGCGCCGACCGGTACAGCCCGAGGCTCAGCGCGGTCATCAGCAGCACCACCCCGACGGTGGGCAGGCGTAGCGGGCCGACCGCCACGAAGGTGATCAGCGCGATCACGACCGCACG
>DATFAJ010000472.1:0-8628 GCA_035254745.1 Candidatus Methylomirabilota bacterium
TACACGAGCTGGATGCACCCGACCGCGCAGTACGGGCAGACGCCGGGGTGCACCGTCGCTTCCTTGATCTTCAGCCCGGTGGCGGCCGCCTGGACCGGAGTGAGATCGAGCGTCGCGGTGCCGACCGCAACTCCCGCTCCGGTGGTTCCCGCGTACTTGAGGAAATCTCGCCGCGATAGGCTCATGGCGACACCTCGCTGTGCCTCGTTAGTGGTCAGGCGGCTGCATCGAGCGCCCGGACGGGCGCGAGTCGAATCGGGCTCCGGCTTTCGGCTTGTCGGCCCGCAACTTGCGGAGATTCTAGGGACTGGTCAGACCATCAGTCAAGCGAATCTTCACCGACGCCGGCGGCCCCGTCAGCCTTCCTCTCCCCGCCCGAGATGCGCCCGGTCGCGGATGTAGAGGTCGTACCGCTCCTGGACCAGCGCCCGCGCCTCCTCGGCCCGCCCGGCCTCCAGGGCGTCGACGATGGCCCGCTGGTGCCGGACCTCGAGGATGGCACCGCCCAGCACCGGGTCGTAGTAACGGCTCAGCTCCCGCATGAGCCCGCGGACGCGCGCCAGGTCCCCGAGGCTCGCCAGCAGGTCCCGGATCAGCACGAGCGCGTGATCCTCGCGCTTCCGCGCCCGGAACCCCTTGCCTCGCGGGGCCTCACCCGCCGGATCCTCGGGCCCGTCCGTGGCCTCGGTCATGGCGTGGGCGGGACGCGCGCCGGCGCGCCGGGCTCGTACAGGACCCGCACCAGGAAGAGGCCCTCCGGCGGCGCGGTGGGACCCGCGCGCGTGCGGTCCCGGCCGTCGAGCAGGTCGGCGATCCACCCGGCCGGATGGGCGCCCCGGCCCACCTCGACCAGGCTGCCCACGATGTTGCGGACCATGTGGTGGAGGAAGCTGTCGGCCGAGAGCCACACCGCGAGGAGATGCCGTCGCTCCACGACGCGGGCCGAGCGCACCGTGCAGGTCGGCGTCCGCCCCCGCCCGGCCGCCGCGCAGAACGCGGAGAAGTCGTGCTTGCCGCGGACCGCGCGGAGCGCCGCCGCCATGGTCGCCGCGTCCAGCCGGAAGGGCGCGTGCCAGGCGTGCCGGCGCAGAAACGGATCGGCCTGCGGGCCGCGGTCGATGAGGTACACGTAGCGCTTGCCACGGGCCCAGCGCCGCGCGTCGAAGCCGGCGGGCGCCTCGCGCGCGGCGAGCACGCGGACCGCCGGCGGCAGGAGCGCGTTGAGCGCGCGCTGGAGCGCCGGGGGCGGCATCGCCGACCCGGTGGCCAGGCTCGCCACCTGGCGGAGGGCGTGCACGCCCGCGTCGGTCCGGCTCGCGCCGATCACCTTCACCGGCCCGCCCAGCACGCGCTCGGCCGCCCCGACGAGCAGCCCCTGCACCGTCGGCAGCCCCGGCTGCACCTGCCAGCCGTGCAGCTCGGTGCCGTCGTAGGCCAGGGTGAGCCGGACGGTGCGCAGCGGGGTCAGCGGATCAGCAGCTCCGCGATCTGGATGCCGTTGAGCGCGGCGCCCTTGCGGAGCTGGTCGCCCACCACCCAGAAGTTGAGCGCGTTCGGCTGGGAGAGGTCCTCGCGGACGCGTCCCACGTAGCACTCGTCCTGCCCTTCCACGAGCACCGGCATCGGGTAGCGGCCCTCACCCGGATCGTCCCAGAGCTTGAGGCCGGGGAATCCCGCGAAGGCCTCGCGCGCCCGCTCGCGGCTGACCTTGCGCTCCGTCTCCGCGTTGACCGCGACCGAGTGCGCGGTGAAGACCGGGACGCGCACCGTGGTCGGCGACACGGCCAGGTCGGGCAGCTCGAGGATCTTGCGGACCTCGTTGACCAGCTTGGTCTCCTCGCCGGTGTAGCCGTCGTCCCCGAACTTGTCGACGTGGGGGATCACGTTGAACGCGATCTGGTGCGGGAAGAACCGGGGCGTGATGGCTTCGCCGCGCGCCCACGCCAGCGTCTGGCTGCGCAGCTCCTCGACCCCGTTGACGCCGGCCCCCGAGACCGCCTGGTAGCTGGTCGCGATCACGCGTCGCAGCCCACCCGCCTGGTGCAGCGGCTTGAGCGGCATGACGGTGACGATCGTCGTGCAGTTCGGGCACGCCAGGATGCCCCGGTGCCCCTTCACCGCGTGCGGGTTGATCTCCGGCACCACCAGCGGCACCTGGGGATCCATCCGGAAGGCGTTGGACTTGTCGACGACGATCGCGCCGGCCCGCACGGCCAGTGGGGCGTATTCCTTCGACTGGGCGGATCCCGCCGAGAAGAGCGCGAGCTCCACGCCCTTGAAGGCGTCGGGGCCCACCGCCTCCACCCGCACCGTCTCGCCCTTGAACGTGACGGTCTTGCCCGCCGAGCGGGCGGAGGCGAACGCGCGGAGCTCCCGGACCGGGAACTTGCGCTCCTCCAGGATCTTGAGCGTGGTCTGCCCCACCGCCCCGGTCACCCCGACCACCGCCACGACCATCCCTGAGGCCATTGCTCAGTATCTCCTATATATCTATTCGATCTAGTAGGACTTCTCGACTTCCGACGCGATCAGGTCTCCCATCTCGACGGTCCCGACGAGCTTGGTGCCCGCGGAGTGGATGTCCCGCGTGCGATGCCCCCGCTCGAGCACGCGGAGGACGGCGGCGTCCACGCGATCCGCGTCCGGCCCGCGATCGAGCGAGTACCGGAGCAGCATGCCGGCCGACAGGATCGCCGCGATCGGGTTGGCGATCCCCTGGCCCGCGATGTCGGGCGCGGTGCCGTGCACCGGCTCGTAGAGGCCCTTCTTGCCGCCCGCGCCGCCCAGGCTGGCCGAGGGCAGCATGCCCATCGAGCCGGCCAGGATGGCCGCCTCGTCCGACAGGATGTCGCCGAAGGTGTTCTCGGTGACGATGGTGTCGAAGTGGGTCGGCTTGTGCACGAGGGCCATCGCGCAGTTGTCGACGAGCACGTGCTCGAGCGCCACCTGCGGATAGTCCTTGGCGACCCGGGTCACGACCTCGCGCCAGAGCTGGGACACCACCAGCACGTTGGCCTTGTCCACCGAGGCCAGCCGCTTCCGCCGCTTCATCGCCACGTCGAACGCGGCGCGCGCCACCCGCTCGATCTCCCGCGAGGTGTAGGCCATGGTGTTCACCGCGCGCGCGCCTCCGTCGGCGAAGTCCTCGCGGCCGCGTGGCTCGCCGAAGTAGAGGCCGCCGGTGAGCTCGCGGATCACCATGAGGTCCGTCCCCTCGACCACCGAGCGCTTCAGCGGCGAGGCGTCCACCAGCATCGGGAAGCACGTCGCCGGGCGGAGGTTGGCGAAGAGGTCGAGCTCCTTGCGGATGCCGAGCAGGCCGCGCTCGGGCCGCTGCTCCTGCGGCAGGTCGTCCCACTTGGGCCCGCCCACCGATCCGAACAGGATGGCGTGCGCGCTCTGGCAGAGCGCCAGCGTGGCCGGCGGCAGCGGCCGGCCGGTCGCGTCGATGGCGGAGCCGCCCACCAGCGCGGTCTCGAACTCGAAGCCCGTGCCGGTGGCGCGCGCGACCACCTGAAGGATGCGCTGCGCCTGCGGAGTCACCTCCTGCCCGATGCCGTCGCCGGGCAGTACCGCGATCTTGTAGGTGGCCATGGCGATCCCCTAGGGGCCGACCTCCTGGACGTCGCGCCCCTTCGCGGGGTGCACGAGCCGGTTCACCGCATTGATGTAGGCCCGGGCGCTCGCCTCGATCACGTCGGTCGAGGTGCCCTTGCCGAACACGAGACTGCCGTCGAAGTCGACCTTGACCGAGACCTCGCCCAGCGCGTCCTTGCCGGAGGTGACCGCCCGCAGCTGGTAGTCCTGGAGCCGGCCCTTCATCCCGGTGATGGCGTCGATCGCGTTCAGGACCGCGTCCACCGGCCCGTCGCCGACCCCCGAGTCCTGGAAGACCTGCTCCTCCTTCTTGAGCCGGACCGTCGCGGAAGGGATGATCCCGGTGCCGCTGATCGAGTGCAGGTAGTCGAGGGTGTAGGTCTCGGGCACCTGCGCGATGTCGTCCTTCACGATCGAGATCAAATCCTCGTCGAAGATCTCCTTCTTCCGGTCCGCGAGGTCCTTGAACCGCTTGAAGGCCTTGCCGAGGGCGCCCTCGTCCAGCTCGAACCCGAGGTCCTTCAGGCGCGCGGCCAGCGCGTGCCGGCCGGAGTGCTTGCCCATCACGAGCTTGTTGGTGGCGCGCCCGATGTCCTGGGGCCGCATGATCTCGTAGGTGAGCTTCTCCTTGAGCACCCCGTCCTGGTGGATACCCGCCTCGTGGGCGAAGGCGTTCTCCCCCACGATCGCCTTGTTGGGCTGCACGTGCACCCCGGTGATGTGGGAGAGCAGCCGCGAGGTCTTGAAGATCTCCTCGGTGCGGACCCGGGTCTCGACCCCGAAGAAGTCCCGGCGGGTGTGGAGCGCCATCACGATCTCCTCGAGCGAGGCGTTGCCGGCCCGCTCGCCGATACCGTTGACCGCGCACTCCACCTGCCGCGCCCCCGACCGGATCGCGGCCACCGAGTTGGCCACCGCCTGCCCGAGATCGTTGTGGCAGTGCACCGAGATGACCGCTTTGGCGCTGTTCTTCACCCGCTCCCGGATTCGGGCGATGCGCTGGGCCCACTCCTCGGGAATCGCATAACCGACGGTGTCCGGGATGTTGATGGTCCCGGCCCCCGCGTCGATCACCGCCTCCAGCACGTCGCACATGTAGTCGAAGTCGGAGCGGGAGGCGTCCTCGGGCGAGAACTCCACGTCGCCGCAGTAGGCCCGCGCGTGCTTGACCGCCTCGACCGCCGCCTTCAGGACCTCGGCGCGGCTCTTGCGGAGCTTGTACTTGAGGTGGATGTCCGAGGTGGCCACGAAGGTGTGGATGCGGGGCCGCCGCGCGTACTTCACCGCCTCCCAGCACCGGTCGATGTCCATGAGCCCGACCCGGCTCAGCCCGCAGATGATCGGGGCGCCCTCGAGCGCGCCGACCTGCCGGGCGACCTCGCGGGTGGCCTCGAAGTCCTCGTCGGAAGAGATCGGGAAGCCGGCCTCGATGACGTCGACGTTCAGGCGGGCGAGCTGCCGCGCCATCTCGAGCTTCTCCCCGGTGTTCATCGAGAAGCCGGGGGCCTGCTCGCCGTCCCGCAGCGTGGTGTCGAAGATGATCACGCGGTCCATGTCAGATCCTCCGCTCGCGGTCGTGTGAGTCTCCGTGCTCCCGCTCCACCGCGCCGGCCGGCTCGCGGCGCCGCGCCCACAGGGGGCGGGTGGGGCCGCTGATCACGTAGGCGGAGAAGAGCAGGAACAGGAACCACTGGGGATGCGTGGCCACGATGAGCACGCCCAGCACCACCAGCACCAGCACCCCCGCGGGCCGCCGGCGCGCGAAGTCGATCTCCTTGAAGCTGTAGTACCGGAAGGTGGTCACCATCAGGATCGCCACCAGGTAGGTCCCCGCCGCGATCGCCGCCCCCAGCCAGCGGGGGATCTCGTCGTCGCCCAGGAGCAGCACCACCGAGGCCACGATGCCCGCGGCGGCCGGGATCGGCAGGCCCACGAAGTAGCGGCGATCGGTCACGCCCGCGTACACGTTGAACCGGGCCAGGCGCAGGGCGCCGCAGATCGCGAACAGGAAGGCCCCGAGCCAGGCCGCGCGCCCCAGGGGGGCCAGCGCGAACGAGTAGAGCATGAAGGCGGGCGCCACCCCGAAGGAGACCACGTCGGCCAGCGAGTCGAACTCCACCCCGAACTGGGTGGTGGTCTTGGTGAGACGCGCCACCTTGCCGTCCAGCATGTCCATGACCATCGCCACGAACAGCGAGATCGCGGCCTCGGTGAAGCGGGACTGCGAGGCCAGGACCACGGCCAGGAACCCGCAGAACAGGTTGCCGGTGGTGAGCAGGCTCGGCAGCAGGAAGATGCCGCGCCGCGGCTGCTGGCGCAGCTCCTGCCACTTCCGGCGCCGGGGTCCGCGCCCCGCCTCGCCCGTGTGCCGCCGTCTCATCGCAGCATCCCCATCACCGTCTCTCCTCCCCTCACCCGATCGCCCACCCGCACCCGGACCTCGGTGCCGCGCGGCATCAGCAGATCGGTGCGAGAGCCGAACCGGATCAGCCCGTATCGCTCGCCGACCCGGAGGCGGTCGCCCGCGCGCACCCGGCAGACGATGCGCCGGGCCAGCACACCCGCGATCTGCCTCACCGCGACGCGGGCGGTCTCACCCTCCAGGCTCACGGTGCAGCGCTCGTTCTCCTCCGACGCCTCCGGCCGGTAGGCGGCCATGAACCGTCCCGGCGCGTACTCGACGTTCTTCACCAGGCCGCCGACCGGGGCGCGGTTGACGTGGACGTCGAGCGGCGAGAGGAAGATCGACACCCGCGTCGCCGGGCCCACCCACGGATCCACCACCTCGGTCACCGCCATCACGCGCCCGTCGGCGGGAGCCACCATCGCCCCCGGAAGCGCGGGCGGGGTCCGCTCCGGATCGCGGAAGAAGCCGAGACAGCCGAGCCCCGCGACCGCGAAGACCGCGGCGGCGGCCCACCAGCCCATCCAGGCCATGATACACGCGGCCGCCGCGAGGGGCAGGATGAACGGCCACCCCTCGGGGGCTACCGGGACACGCAACCGGACGCTCGCGGAACGGCCGCCGTCACTCCCGCGGCGGCTTGATCCAGGACATCATCTTGCGCAGCCGCCCGCCCACCTCCTCGATGGGATGGTCGGCGTCGCGCTTGCGCATCGCGAGGAACCCGGCGCGATGGGCCTGGTTCTCCAGCACCCACTCCCGGGCGAACTGGCCGGACTGGATCTCGGAGAGGATCTTCTTCATCTCGGCCTTGGTGCGATCGTCGATGATGCGCGGGCCGCGAGTGTAGTCGCCGTACTCGGCGGTGTCGGAGACCGAGTAGCGCATGTAGGCGAGGCCGCCCTGGTAGAACAGGTCGACGATCAGCTTCATCTCGTGCATGCACTCGAAGTACGCCACCTCGGGCTGGTAGCCCGCGTCCACCAGCGTCTCGTAGGCGGCCTTGATCAGGTGCGACACGCCGCCGCAGAGCGTGGTCTGCTCGCCGAAGAGGTCGGTCTCGGTCTCTTCCTTGAAGGTGGTCTCGATGACGCCGGCGCGGGTGCAGCCCACCCCCTTGCCGTAGGCGAGCGCCATGTCGCGCGCCTTGCCCGACACGTCCTGGTAGACCGCCACCAGCGCGGGCACGCCCGGGCCCTGGGTGAAGAGGTCGCGCATCACGTGGCCGGGAGCCTTGGGGGCGATCATGGACACGTCCACGTCGGCCGGGGGCACCACCTGGTTGAAGTGGATGTTGAACCCGTGGGCGAACATCAGCATCTTGCCCTTGGTGAGCACTCCCTTGATCGACTCCTCGAAGACCTGCCGCTGGGTCTGGTCCGGCAGCAGGATCATGACCACGTCGCCGGCCGCGGCCGCGTCGTTGACCGTGGTCACCTTGAGCCCGTCCTTCTCGGCCCGCGCCCAGCTCTTGGAGCCCTTGTAGAGCCCGACCACGACGTTCTGGCCGGAGTCCTTCAGGTTGAGCGCGTGCGCGTGCCCCTGGCTCCCGTAGCCGATGATCGCGACGGTCTTGCCCCGCAGCAGACCCAGGTCTGCGTCCTGGTCGTAGAAGATTCTGGCCGGCATGGTTCTCGTGCCTTTCTCTCGGTTTCCTTCGTTGGAAAACGGTCGGTCGTCGACGGTCAGTCCGCGAACCCGACCACCCTCGGATCGTCGGCCGCGGGCCGCGCGCCCTCGCGCGACTTGCCCAGCCGCTCCTCCACCTTGCGCAGCCGCGTCTTGGGCCCCCGCGCGATGGCCACCTTGCCGGTGCGCACGATCTCCTGGATGCCGAAGGGCCGCAGCAGGTCGATGATGCCCTCGATCTTCGACTCCTCGCCGGTCAGCTCCAGGGTGTAGGTGGTCGGGGTCACGTCCACCACCTTGGCCCGGAAGATGTCGCCGAGGCGCAGGATCTCGGCCCGGTTGGCCGGCTCCGCGTTCACCTTCAGGAGGAGCATCTCCCGCTCGACGTGGTTCTCCTCGCTGAGATCGGTGACCTTGATGACGTCGATCAGCTTGTGGAGCTGCTTGATCACCTGCTCGATGACGAAGGCGTCCCCCCGCACCACCAGGGTCATCCGCGACACCGACGGGTCGAGGGTCTCCCCGACCGACAGGCTCTCGATGTTGTACCCGCGCGCCGAGAACAGCCCGGCCACCCGGGAGAGAACACCGAACTTGTTCTCGACGAGAACCGCTATGGTGTGCTTTTCGATGTTCCCCGCTTCTGCCACTGCAACCGTCCTTTCTTACCTGCTCGCGCCCGAGTTGGAGCCACGCCTGGCTGCCCGTGGTGGGCGGACTCTCGGATCCGCCCCTCTATTGAATGCGGGGGCCCAGAAATGGCCCCCGCACTCCCCCAGACCGCGGACATTCGTTCGGGCGGGGTCGGTTTGCGGACACTCGTGTCGGCGCTGTCGCATCGTCTAAAACCCGGTTTGCGACTTGGCGGCCCTGTCGCGGACCTCGCGGGTGGGCGGGGCCAGGATCATGTCCCGGTTGGCGCCGCCCGCCGGCACCATCGGGAACACGCACTCGTCCTTGTCCACGCAGACGTCCATCACGACCGGCGCGGGCGTGCT
>DATFAJ010000473.1:0-2100 GCA_035254745.1 Candidatus Methylomirabilota bacterium
CCAGGACCCGTTCACCTCGTTCAGCCCGCTGTTCCCGATCGGCACCCAGATCATGGACCTGATGAAGTGGAAGTCGCCGCGCGCGCGCGACGCGGGCCGTCCGTCGTCGATCTTCGGGCGCTATCCGCGGGAGCGCCAGCGCGCCGACCGCGAGGCGGTGCTCGAGATCCTGCGCGCGGTGCAGATCCCCGAGCCGGCGCGCGCCCTGCGGCGGCTGCCCCACGAGTTCTCCGGCGGCCAGCGCCAGCGCCTCATGATCGCGATGGCGCTGCTGCCCCAGCCAGACCTGATCATCGCGGACGAGCCGACCACCGCGCTCGACGTGACGATCCAGGCCCAGATCCTGCGGCTGCTGCGCGCGCTGGTGAAGGAGCGCGGGGTCTCCGTGCTCTTCACCACCCACGATCTCGGCACCGCCCACGAGCTCTGCGACCGCGTGGTGGTCATGTACGCCGGCCAGGAGATGGAGGCCGCGCCGACCGACGCCTTCTTCGGCCGCCCCGCGCACCCCTACACGCGCCGCCTGCTCGACAGCGTGCCGGGGCCCGACGGGCAGATCCGCGACATCCCGGGCGAGGTGCCGAGCCTGGTGACCCCGCCGGCGGGGTGCCGGTTCCACCCGCGCTGCGACCACGCGACCGCGGAGTGCCGCGTCGAGCGCCCGGCCCCGCGCATGCTCGCGGACGGCCATGGCGTCCGCTGCCATCACCCGGTCGACGCCCCCGCCGGAGCCGGCGCGTGAGCGCGCCGGCGGCGCCGCTGCTGGAGCTGATCGACCTCGCGCGCCACTTCCCGGTGCGCAGCGCCTTCGGCCGCCGCGTCGGCTGGCTGCGCGCCGTCGACGGCGTCTCGCTCCAGGTGCGCGCGGGCGAGACGCTCGGCCTCGTCGGCGAGAGCGGCTGTGGCAAGTCGACGCTCGGCAAGACCGTGATGGGCATCTACACGCCGACCGCGGGCGAGATCCGCTTCGCCGGCCGCGAGATCGGGCGCCTGCCCCGCCGCGCGCGCCGCGCGGTGGCCAAGGACCTGCAGTACGTCTACCAGGACCCGGGCGCCTCGCTCGACCCGCGGTGGAAGATCGGGCCCTCGCTGCACGAGCCGCTCCGGATCCACACCGCGCTGACCCGGGCCGAGCGGGACCGCGAGGTGGGCGCGATCCTGGCCGCGGTCGGCCTCCCGGACGCCCACCTCGACCTCTACCCGCACGAGCTCTCCGGCGGCCAGCAGCGCCGGGTGGGGCTCGCGCGCATCCTCACCCTGCGGCCGCGCCTGGTGATCCTGGACGAGCCGACCTCCGGCCTCGACGTCTCGGTCCAGGCGAGCGTGCTGAAGCTGTTCCGGAGCCTGCAGGAGACGTTCGCCCTCACCTACGTGTTCATCTCGCACGACCTCTCGGTGGTGCGCGCGATGTGCGCGGGCATCGCGGTGATGTACCTGGGGAAGATCGTTGAATGCGGCCCGACCGCGCGCATCTTCGAGGCGCCGCGCCACCCCTACACGCAGTCGCTGCTGGCCGCGGTGCCGCGCATCGGCGGCCGCCGCGTCACCCAGGACTTCGCGCTGGAGGGCGAGCCCCCGAACCCGCGCGACATCCCGAGCGGCTGCCGGTTCCGGACCCGCTGCCCGCTGGCCCAGGCCCGCTGCGCGGCGGAGGAGCCGCCGCTCCGCCCGCTCGACGGGCGCACCGTGGCGTGCCACTTCGCCTGACGGAAGGCCGCCCGGGGCGCGGGCGGCCGATGTGGTAAGGTTGGCGCCCTCGGGAGGAACGCGCGTGCAGATCGGCGTGGACATCGGCGGCACCTTCACCGACATCGTGGCCCTCGACCGCACCGGCCGCCTCTCGCTCACCAAGGTGCCGAGCACCCCCAAGGACCTGCTGGACCGCATCGCGGCCGCCACCACCCGGGTCCTCGCGCTAGCCGGCGCGGCGCCGGGGGACGTCGAGCGGTTCATCCACGGCACCACCGTGGCCACCAACGCGATCCTGGAGCACAAGGGCGCCACCACCGCCATCCTGACCACCGAGGGCTTCGAGGACGTGCTCGAGATGGGGCGGATGAAGCGCTCGCGCATGTACGACCTCGACATGGACCCGGAGGT
>DATFAJ010000474.1:0-3337 GCA_035254745.1 Candidatus Methylomirabilota bacterium
GGCCGAGCCGTCCACGAAGAGAGACTCGATGAGCGCGCGCATCGCCCGCCCACCGGCCCCGTGCTTGAGACCGATCCGCTGGTCGAGCAGGAGCTGCCGCGCTCTCACGGCGCGCCTCCAAGATCCGGATGCCCCCCGTACTGGTGCCAGATCTTGCATGTCCCCTCGCTCGACACCATGCAGGCGCCGACGGGCGTCTCGGGCAGGCACTCGTGACCATAGAGGGCGCAGTCGGTCGGGGAGGCGATCCCCGCCATGATGTCACCGCAGATGCAATCCTGGACCAGCGCGGAGGGCGCGGAGTCCCAGAGGCCGGTCACGTCGATGCGGAAGCGCCGCCGGGCGTCCACGTGGGCCCACTCGTCGCGGAGGCGGAGGTTGCCGTTCGGCACGTGGGCGATGCCGCGCCACCGGCCGCCCACCGGACGGAACACCCTCCAGAGCTGCTCCTGCGCGCGCAGGTTACCCTCGCGGGTCACGCACCGCGGGTACATGTTCTCCACGCGGGGTCGGCCGTCGTGGATCACCTCGAGCAGCTTCGCCAACCCGGCCAGGATGTCGAGGGGCTCGAAGCCCGCCACCACTATCGGGATGCGGTGGCGCTCCACGAAGCGCTCGAAGATGCCCCAGCCGGTGATGGTGGCGGCATGCCCTGCGGCCAGGAACCCTTCGACGCGGCTCCCGGGCATCTCGGCGACGATCTCCATGACCGGAGGGATGTACTTGTGGGCGGAGAGCACCGAAAAGTTGGGCGGCAGACCACGCAGAATGACGGCGGCCGTGGCGACGGCGGTGGTCTCGAAGCCCGAGGCGAAGAACACGACCTCCTCGTCGGTCTCACGGGCCAGCGCCACCGCCTGTGCGAGGCTGTAGACGACGTGGACCCTGGCGCCGTCGGCCTGGGCGTCCGCCAGCGACTTCACCGTGCCGGGCACCTTTACCATGTCCCCGTAGGTCGCGATCCGGACGCCCTGCATCGCCAGCACCACCGCCTCGTCCACCTCGGGCACATCGGTGACGCAGACGGGGCAGCCGGGCCCCATGATGACGTTCAGCCCCTTGGGAAACGTCGCGCGCAGGCCGAACTTTGCGATGGCCTGCTCGTGGCTGCCGCAGACGTGCATGACCGAGACCGGCACGTGCCCGATCCGCAGCGTGAGGCGCTCGAGGGCCTCGGCGAGCGCCCGCGCCTTGGCCGGGTCGCGGAACTTGAGCTGGGACAACGCCCGGTCCTGGCTAACCGTCGGCATGGTCCGTCTCACCGCCGGTGGCTCGGATCTCGCTGCGCACATCGGCCGCCATCACGTCGTCCCCCGCCTCGCGCAGCAGCTGCTCGTAGAGGGCCAGCGTCTCTCCGATCTCCTCGGGCGGGATGCGGCGGATCGCGAAGCCCACGTGGTTCAGGATATAGTCGCCCGGGCTCACCGGCTGATCCACGCTGTCGAGGAGGATGGGCCGGCGCAGGCCCCAGAAATCGACGATGGCCACGAGGCCGTGCACCTCCAGCACTTTCCCCGGTACGCCCAGACACATGGCCGGTCCCTTCTCAGGCCCTCGGCAGACGCGCCTGGGCCACCGCCGCCTGGCCGAGCGCGATGCCGCCGTCGTTGGGGGGAACCAGGTGATGGCTGAACACCTCGAAGCCGCACGCGTCGAGCCCCTGGCGGGTCGCGCCGAGCAGGATCGCGTTCTGGAAGACGCCGCCGGTCAGCACCACCCGGTCGATCCCCCTCGATGCGCGCACCCGCTTGGAGATCCGGACGACGGCCTCCGCCACCGTGGCGTGGAAGCGGGCGGCGATCCGCGCCGGAGGCGTTCCCTCGGCCAGGTCGTCCACCACTCCCCGGATCATCGGGCCGGGCTCGAGGACGAGCGGCGCGCCGTCCGTGATCTCGACCGGATAGGGCGCGCCGGCGAGCCCCTCGGCCAGCGCCTCCAGCTCCATGGCCGCCTGCGCCTCGAAACGCGTGCGGTGGCGCACTCCCGCGAGGGAGGCGACGGCGTCGAAGAGCCGGCCCATGCTCGAGGTGAGCGGCGCGTTCAGCTCCCGCTCCATCTGCCAGCGGATCATCCTCCGCTCTGCATCCGTCGCCTCCCGGACGGGGGACAGGTCGGGGTCCCATTCGCCGAAGGCCCGGAGGAGGTGGGCCAGCGCCATGCGGAACGGCTCACGCGCCGCCCGATCGCCGCCGGGCATCGGCACGTAGCCGAGATGCGCGACCCGCTCGAACCCGGTGTAGTCGGCCACGAGGAACTCCCCGCCCCAGACGGCGCCGTCGGGGCCGTAGCCGGTGCCGTCGAAGGCCACGCCGATCACCGGGCCCGTGAGCCGGTGCTCGGCCATGCACGCCGCCACGTGGGCGTGGTGGTGCTGCACGGCCACCCGCGGCAGCGCCGGATTCAGCCCGAGCGCGTAAAGCGTGGAGAGGTAGTCGGGATGGAGGTCGTGCACCACGGCGGTCGGCTGCACCCGGAAGAGCTCCGTCATGCGCTCGACCATGTCTTGGTAGGAGACATACGTCTCGAGGTTCTCGAGGTCCCCGATGTGCGGGCTCATGAAGGCGTACGGCCCGCGCGTGACACAGATCGCGCTCTTCAGCTCCGCGCCCACCGCCAGCACCGGGCGCGACTCGAACGGCAGACGCACCGGGAACGGCGCGTATCCGCGCGAGCGGCGGATGGGGGCTTCCCCCCCGGGCGCTATCCGGCTCACCGAGTCGTCGCACCGGACGTGGATCGGCCGATCGTGGAGCAGGAATGCGTCCGCGATGTCGGAGAGCCGGCGGAGAGCGTCGGCATTGTCCGTGGCGATCGGCTCCTCGCTTCGGTTCCCGCTGGTCATGACCAGCGGCGGAAGAGTCCCGTCCGGGGCGTCGAACAGCAGGTGATGCAGCGGGGAGTACGGCAGCATCACGCCGAGCCGCCCCAGGCCCGGGGCCACCGAGGGCGCGACCCACGAGGCCGGGCGCGCCCGAAGGAGCACGATCGGCCTCGCTGTCGAGGTGAGCAGTCTCCGCTCCTCGGTCGAGATCACGCACAGTCGCTCGGCCTCCTGCAGATCGGCGACCATGAGGGCCAGCGGCTTTCCCTCACGCCCCTTCCGCTCCCTCAGCCGGCTCACCGCCGCTTCGCTGGTCGCGTCGCACGCGAGGTGAAAGCCGCCGACGCCCTTTATGGCGACGATGCGCCCGCCCGCGAGCAGTCGGCGGGCCTCGCGCAGCGGGTCCCCGGGCAGCGGGTCCCCGCCGGCGTCCGACAGACTCAGGCGCGGCCCGCAATCGGGGCACGCATTGGGCTGGGCATGGAACCGTCGGTCGCGGGGATCCTCGTACTCCGA
>DATFAJ010000475.1:0-5457 GCA_035254745.1 Candidatus Methylomirabilota bacterium
CACGTACACGTCCCGGCCCGCCAGCTCGAGCGGGGTGTAGGGATGCACCGCCTGGATGGTGGGCACGTTGGAGCCGATCAGGAACATCGGCACGATCTCGAAGAGGGAGGCGGTGATCACCGCGACCGCCACCCACACCGAGAAGGTCAGCGGCAGGCCCTCCCAGCGGCGATGCCAGGCCGCGTGCTTGAACCCGCCCGGCTCGGCCTCCGCCGGGAGCGGCCGCAGCGCGGGGGCCTCGTGGACCGGCTCCGCGTAGCGCGCGGGGCCGTTGCGCCAGGTCATCAGCGCGTTGACCCCGCAGAGGACCATGCCCGCGATGTAGAGCACGCCGCCCAGCACGCGCACCCAGTACATCGGGAGCAGCCGCACCGTGGTCTCGATGAAGTCGGGGTAGGCGAGCCGCCCGGTCTCGTCGAAGGCCCGCCACATGAGGCCCTGGGTGAGGCCGGCCGCGTAGATCGCGACGATGTAGAGCAGGATGCCCACGGTGGCGATCCAGAAGTGGAGCTCGGCGAGCCGCTTGCTCCACAGCTCGGTCTGGAAGAGCCGCGGCAGCAGCCAGTAGACCATCCCGAACACCATGAAGCCGACCCAGCCCAGCGCGCCCGCGTGGACGTGGGCGATGGTCCAGTCGGTGTAGTGCGAGAGCGCGTTGACGCTCTTGATCGAGAGCAGCGGGCCCTCGAACGTCGACATGCCGTAGAAGGTGATCGCGACCACGAAGAACTTCAGCACCGGGTCCTCGGTCACCTTGTGCCAGGCCCCGCGCAGGGTGAGCAGGCCGTTGACCATGCCGCCCCACGACGGCATCCACAGCATCACCGAGAAGAGCATGCCGAGGGTGGACGCCCACGCGGGCAGCGCGGTGTAGTGGAGGTGGTGGGGCCCGGCCCAGATGTAGAGGAACACCAGCGTCCAGAAGTGCAGGATCGAGAGGCGGTAGGAGAAGATCGGCCGGTCGGCCGCCTTGGGCATGAAGTAGTACATCATCCCGAGGAACGGGGTGGTCAGGAAGAAGGCCACCGCGTTGTGCCCGTACCACCACTGCATGAACGCGTCCTGCACCCCCGCGTAGATCGAGTAGCTCTTGAACGGCCCCGCCACCACCACGAGGTTGTTGAAGATGTGCAGCACCGCGATGGCCACCAGGGTCGCGATGTAGAACCAGATCGCCACGTAGAGGTGCCGCTCGCGCCGGCGGACGATGGTGCCGAAGACGTTGACCGCGAAGACGACCCAGATCAGCGCGATCGCGATGTCGATCGGCCACTCGAGCTCGGCGTACTCCTTGGACTGGGTGATGCCGAGCGGCAGCGTCAGCGCCGCCGCCACGATGATGGCCTGCCAGCCCCAGAAGTGCAGCTGGCTCAGCCCGTCGCTCCACATCCGGGCCTTGAGCAGGCGCTGGGTCGAGTAGTACACCCCGGTGAAGATCGCGTTGCCCGCGAAGGCGAAGATGACCGCGTTCGTGTGCAGCGGGCGCAGCCGCCCGAAGCTGATCCACGGCAGCCCGAGATTGAAGACCGGGTTGGCCAGCTCGAGGGCGATGACGATGCCCACCAGCATGCCCACCAGTCCCCAGACGAGCGTCGCGAGCAGGAACAGCCTCACCACCGCGTCGTCGTACACGAACTGCTCCATCCGCTCGTTCCGCGCCATCGGGCCCGCCACCGTCGCTGTCGTCACGCCGCCGTCTCCTTGGACAGGGTTCACGCGTAGGACCACCGCATCGCGAGGAGGGAGGGAGCAAGCCGGGTGCCAGCGAGGGAGGCGACCGGGCGTGGACCGCAAGTGAGTATGGGGATTGAGCCATCGGGGCGAGGCCGAGCGATCGTGGAGACGGCGCCGGCCCCGGTGAGGCGCCGTCGCCCCGGCGGGCGAGGAGGCGATGTCCCAGGCCCCCGGGGGCCCCGCGACCCTGCTAGAATGCCGCCCGCGGTCGGTCCGAGGGAGTACCGGCACGTGACCCGACACCCTTACAGGAGGACACGTGAATGGCCAGGCTCAGGACCCGTAAGTGGCTGCTCGCCGCCCTCGCCTCGCTCGCCAGCCTGCTCGCGGTCGGCTTCTACGCGCTGGCGCAGGTCCCCGACGAGGCCAAGCGCGACCGGAAGGTCGCCGTCTCCGGCGGCACCTTCCACGTGCTGCCCGCCACGCTCGAGACCACCCAGTGGGGATGGCTCGATCCGGCGGAGCCGCCCAAGCTGGTCGTCAACTCGGGCGATACCGTCGCGGTCGAGACCATGATGCACTCCCACAACAAGATCCAGCCCGGCACCACGATGGACGAGATCATCGCGCTCCGGAAGGCCAACCCGGGCGGCGGGCCCCACTCGCTGACGGGCCCCATCTACGTCAACGGCGCGGAGCCGGGCGACGTGATGGAGATCCGCATCCTCAAGATCACGCCGAAGGCCTTCGGCACCAACTTCAACCTGCCCGGCAAGGAGTTTCCCACCATCGGCGCGCTCGCGTCGGAGATGCCGGACGGCTTCGTGAGGTACTTCTACCTCGACCTCGACAAGAAGCAGGCCGAGTTCAAGCCCGGCGTCACCATCGACCTGCAGCCGTTCCCCGGGACCCTCGCGGTCGGCATCGATCCCAAGGATCCCTCGCCCCGCAAGGGCGGCTCCACCGACCCGATGGCCCCGGTCTCCACGCTGCGGCCGTGGAAGAACGGCTCGAACATGGACATCAACGAGCTGCAGGCCGGGACGACGATCTTCATCCCGGTCTTCCTCAAGGGCGGCCTGGTGTGGACCGGCGACTCGCACTGCCGCCAGGGCAACGGCGAGGTCAACCTCACCGCGCTCGAGTGCTCGTACCGCGAGATCGTCATGCAGCTCATCGTGCGCAAGGACATGAAGGTCGAGTTCCCGCGCATCGAGACCCCGACCCACTACATCATGACCGGGTTCGACGAGGACCTGAACAAGGCGATGGTCATCGCGGTGCGCGAGACCGTCGACTTCCTCGCCGCCCAGAAGATGGTGCCGCTCACGCGCTACGAGGCCTACTCGCTGACCTCCATGGTCGGCGACTGCCGGGTGAGCCAGGTGGTGGACGTCCGCAAGGGCGTGCACTGCATGGTGCCCAAGAGCATCTTCGCCAAGAAATCGTAGTGCGCGGCGCGCTCGTCGGCGCGCTGCTCTGGCTGGCCGCCGCTCCCGCGTGGGGCGGCGGCCCCCTGCCCGTCGTCACCACCACCACCGATCTCCGGGCGCTCGTGGAGGCGGTGGGCGGCGACCGCGTGCGCGTCACGAGCCTGGCCCCCGCGCTCCACGACCCGCACAGCGTGGACGTGAAGCCGGGCGCCCTCGTCGAGCTGCGCGCCGCCGCGCTGCTGGTGCGCATCGGCCTCGACCACGAGCCGTGGCTGGCCCGCCCGCTCGCCACGGTGGGAGATCCGCGCCTCCTGTCCGGCGGGCCGGCCGACCTCGACGTCTCGCGCGGCATCGCGCTACTGGATACCGAGACCGCCCGCGTGCGCGCCGAGCGGGGCGTGCACGTCCACGGCTTCGGCAACCCGCACTACTGGCTCGACCCGGAGAACGCGCGGCCCATCACCGAGCGCATCCGGGCCGCCCTGGCGGGGCTCGCGCCCGCGGACGCGGCGGCGTTCGAGGCCAACCGCGCCCGCTTCCTGCAGGGTCTCGACGCGGGTCTCGGCCGCTGGCGGAGCGCGCTCGCTCCGTACGCGGGCACTCGCGTGGTGGTGGCGCACGAGAGCTGGCCCTACTTCGCGCGCCGCTTCGGCCTCACGATCGTCGCCGCCCTCGAGCCCACGCCGGGGATGCCGCCGTCCGCCGCGTACCTGGTCGCGCTCACCGCCCGCATGAAGGCCGCCGGCGTGCGGCTGATCATCGCCGAGCCATCCACCAGCGCCCCCCTGGTGGCCCGGGTGGCCGCGCGCGCCGGGGCCCGCGCGGTGACGCTGATCCCGTCGGTGGGTGGCGACCCCGAGGCCCGCGACTACCTGACCCTCTTCGACGTCGACGTGTCCCGCCTGGTGGCCGCGCTCGCCACCGTCCCCGCCGCCCGCTGATGCTCGACTTCCTCTGGCTGCCATTCCTGGCCTGCCTGATCCTCACCGGCATCCACGTCTACCTGGGCCTTCACGTCCTGGCCCGCGGCGTGATCTTCGTGGACCTGGCCCTGGCCCAGGTGGCCGCGCTCGGCATCAGCGTCGCCTTCCTGGCCGGGCATCCCATCCAGAGCGACGCGGCCTACTGGTACGCGCTCGCCTTCACGGTGGGCGGCGCCGCGCTCTTCGCGGCGAGCCGCGTGCACCGAGCCCCCCTGCCCCAGGAGGCGGTGATCGGCATCGTCTACGCGGTCTCCGCGGCGGCCGCGGTGCTGGTGGTGGACCGCGCGCCCCAGGGCGGCGAGCACATCAAGGCGCTGCTGGTGGGCGGCATCCTCACCGTGACCGGTCGAGAGGTGGCGGAGCTCGCGCTGCTCTACGCCGGGATCGGCGCGCTGCACGCCGCGGTGCGCCGGCCGCTCCTCGAGATCTCGCTCGATCCGGAGGCCGCGCGCGCCCACGGCCGGCGCCTGCGCGCGTGGGACCTGCTCTTCTACGTCACGTTCGGCATCGTGGTGACCAGCTCGGTCCGGCTGGCCGGCGTGCTGCTCGTGTTCTCCTACCTGATCGTGCCCGCCGCGGTGGCGTCGCTGGTCACCGCCTCCGTGCCGCGGCGCCTCCTGATCGGCTGGAGCGTGGGGGCGCTGGTGAGCGCGGCCGGGCTCTGGGCCTCGTTCGCGTGGGATCTCCCGACCGGCGCCGCGGTGGTCACGTCCTTCGGCGGGCTGATGGCGCTGGTGGCGCTGGGCCTGGGCGCCCGCCGCCTGGCGCAGCGGGTGCGCGCGCAAGGCGCGGGCGCGCTCCGGGGCGGGGGCGCGCTGCTCGGCCTGGCCATCGCCGCGGCCGGGCTGCTGCTCCTGCTCTTCCCCGGCATGGATCACCCGTGGCTCGACTGGATCGAGACCGCGGCGCCGCCGGTGCGTCTGGCGTTCCTGACGCCGGCCGAGCGCGCCGCCCACCGCGACAGCCAAGAGGCGATGGACCGCGGCGTCGCCGAGCTGGCCCGGCTGCGCGGGCTCCAGCAGGACGTGCAGTGGGGGGCGCGCGCGATGCCGGCCGAGCAGCAGGAGCGGCTGCGCCAGTTCCTGGCCGGGCGGGCCGAGATCGTCGCGGGCGACCGCATGGTGCTGACCACCCTGCGGGCCCACGCGCGCGCCCGTCAGCGCGTCTCGCTCGGCCTGCCGCTGTTGCTCGGAGGCGCGGGCGTCGCCGCGTGGCTCGCCCGTTGGCCCGCGGCCGGCCGCCCCCTACGCTAGGCGTCCTCGTAGGCCCGGGCGAGGATCGCCCGCGCGAAGACCCGCACGCTGTCCTCGGCTCCGTTCTCGAGATACTTGCCGACCCTGGCCAGCGGAAAGCAGAAGCCTTCCCGG
>DATFAJ010000476.1:0-13411 GCA_035254745.1 Candidatus Methylomirabilota bacterium
CTTGAGGTTGATCACCAGCTCGAACTCGGTGGGTTGCTCGACGGGCAGATCGACCGGCTTGGCGCCCTTCAGGATCCTGTCCACGTAGGTAGCCGCGCGTCGGTACAGCTGGGGAACGCTCGCTCCATAGGCTATAAGGCCGCCCGCCTCCGCCTCCTCCCTGAGCCCATACACGGCTGGCAGCCGGTTCTTGGCGGCGAGGCCTGTGATCTGGGCTCGCTGCGCCCGGAACACCGCGTCCCGCAGGACGAGGATGCCGTCCACGCGCTGGCGGCGCATGGCCGCGAACGCGGTCTCGATCTCGGAAGGCGTGCGTGCTTCCAGACTGTGAAGCTGCACCCCGAGGCCCCGGGCCGAGCCCTCCGCCTGTCTCAACACGCCGCGGTGGCTGTTGGGGTTCTGGAGAACGGCGACCCGAGAGATCTTAGGGGCAACGCCTTTGAGCATCTCCAACTGCTTTCCAACCAGCTCCGGGCCAATCGTGGCTAGCCCGGTGATGTTGCCGCCGGGCCGGGCAAGGCTGGCGACGAAGCCGTCGGCAACCGGGTCGCCCGAGACGGTGAAGACGATAGGGATCGTGCTGGTTGCCTGTTTGGCGGCCTTGGTAGCGGCCGGGGATGCAGCGACGATGACGTCCACCTTCAGGCGAACGAGATCGGCGGCGAGCCCAGGCAACCGCTCATACTTCCACTCCGGAGACCGATGCTCGATCACGATGTTCTGACCTTCGTTGTAGCCCAGCTCGCGCAGGCCTTCCCGGAATGCTCCGTCGAGGAACGAAGGAACGTCGCCCAGGAGCCCGATCCGGGCGGACTTCCCCGGTTGCTGGGCCGGAGCGACGAGTGGCGCGGCGAGGAGGCCACCGGCCAGGGTTCCGAGGAACGAACGCCGATCCATCACATGTCTCCGGCGCGATCCTAGAAGTCTTGCCAGCAGATCGTCAAGGCGCCAAGCCAGAGGAGGAGGGACTCCAGGCTGGACCGATCGGCAGCTCGACCTTCGGTCCTCCAGGTCGCGTCCCCTGTGCCCTGGCGCGGCGTAGGCCGACCTGGCCGCGGTCCACGATCATGGCCCGCCCAAACTCCGCGGACACCATCCATGCCGCGTGGCGACTGCCGCCAGCTCCCGCTCCTGGCTCGCCACCCGCAGTCAGGCGCATCGTGGCGGCCAGTTCTCGGCCGGCGGCCCGGCTCGGGCGCCGGTCGGGGCCTCGTGCTACGCTGTCTCTCCAACCGAGGCGACGCGAGCGCCCCCGCACCCCCTGGCCGGTGAGGAGCAGGCCCCGATGGCGGTAGCCGACGCAACCACGACGCGACCCGAGGTGCTCCCCGAGGACGTAACCGATGAACAGACCGCAGTTGCGCCCCCATGGATGACCATCCTCCACAACTGCGACTGCCACACCTTCGAGCAGGTGGTGCGGCAGCTCATGAAGGCCATCGGCTGCTCGGAGGACCGCGGCTGGGAGCTCGCGTGGGAGGTGCACAACACCGGACGCGCGGTGGTCAAGGTGGGCGCCGAGACCGAGTGCGTGCGCGTCGGCAACATCCTGGCCGCGATCGGACTCGTGGTGACGGTCACGCAGTCCTAGGACCCACCCCTCACCCTGCCCTCTCCCCTGAGGGGAGAGGGGGACGCGGGGAGAGGGAGCGGACGATGGCGTCCACGTCGTAGACGCAGCCACCCCAGGCTCCGCCCCCGGCCTGCTGGAGCGCGGCCCAGAGGCGGGTGTCATCGGGCAGGCCCGGATCGGGCGCGAGGTCGGGCCGCGGCGCCCGGCCCGCGAGCACGCGCGTTCCCTCCTCCGCCCCGAACGTGACTCCATCGGCCCCGACCAGGTCCACCCGACCCTCGAGCCGGAGCCGGTCGATCACGATCTGCACCAGGTCGCCGTCGCGCAGCCGGCCGATCGGCCCGCCCGCGAGGGCCTCCGGTCCGACGTGGCCGATGCAGGCGCCGGTCGAGACGCCCGAGAAGCGGGCGTCGGTGAGCACCGCCACCTGCTTGCCCCACGAGAGGTGCTTGAGGGCGGACGTGATCTGGTAGATCTCCTCCATGCCCGCCCCCAGGGGCCCGCGGCAGATCAGCACCATCACGTCGCCCGGTCTGACCCGCTCCGGCCCGCTGCTCTTGATGGCGGCGATCGCGGCGCGCTCGGTGGTGAACACGCGGGCCGGCCCCGTCTTGCGGTAGACCCCGTCCGCGTCGACCACCGAGGGATCGATCGCGGTGGACTTGATCACCGCACCCTCGGGGGCGAGGTTGCCGCGCGGGAAGGTCACGGTGCTCGTGAGGCCGCGCGCGCGGGCGCGCTCCGGGTCCATGATGACGTCGTCGGGATCGACGCCGTCCTGCGTGCGCAGCCGGTCGCGCAGGGCGCGGCGCCGCTCGGAGCCCTCCCACCAGTCGAGCACGCGTCCCAGCGTCTCACCCGACACGGTGAGGCAGCGCTCGTCGAGCAGGCCGCCCCGCCGCAGGTGGAGCATCACCTCCGGCACCCCGCCGGCGAGGAACACCCGCACCGTCGGGTGATTGCGCGGCCCGTTCGGCAGCACGTCGACCAGGCGCGGGACGCGGCGGTTGACGTCCATCCAGTCCTCCACCACCGGCCGCCGAAGGCCGGCGGCGTGGGCCACCGCGGTCAGGTGCAGCAGGAGGTTGGTGGAGCCGCCGAAGGCCGCGTGGACCATCATCGCGTTGCGGACCGCGGCGTCGGTGACGACGTCACGGGTGGCCAGGCCACGGGCCTCGAGCGAGACGAGCGCCCGCGCCGAGCGCCGCGCCATGTCGAGCCAGATCGGCTGGCCGGAGGGCGCGAGCGCGCTGTGCGGCAGCGAGAGGCCGAGGGCCTCGCCCACCACCTGCGCGGTGGCCGCGGTGCCGAGGAACTGGCAGCCCCCGCCCGGGGAGCCGCAGGCGCGGCAGCCCAGCTCGGCGGCGCGCTCGAGCGTCAGCTCGCCGTGGGCAAAGCGCGCCCCGATGGCCTGCACCGTGCCCGCGTCCTCGCCTTCCTGGGGCGGCAACGTGACGCCGCCCGGCACCAGCACGCACGCCAGGTCGCGCAGCGCGGCCAGCGCCATCATCATGGCGGGAAGGCCCTTGTCGCAGGTGGCCACGCCCAGCACGCCCTTGCGCGTCGGCAGCGAGCGGGCGAGCCGTCGCAGCACCACCGCCGCGTCGTTGCGATAGGCGAGACTGTCCATCATGCCGGGCGTGCCCTGGGTGCGCCCATCGCACGGGTCCGAGCAGAACCCCGCGAAGGGCAGGCCGCCGAGCGCGACCAGCTCCTGCGCCGCGGCCTGCATGAGCAGGCCGATCTCCCAGTGGCCGGTGTGGTAGCCGAGCGCGATCGGGCGCCCGTCGGCGGCGCGGATGCCGCCCTGGGTGGACAGCATGAGGAACTGGGGCCGGCCCAGCTCGCGCGGATCCCAGCCCATGCCCGCGTTCTGGGTCATGCCGAAGATGTCGCCGCTGGGTCGCTCGAGCAGCATCTCCGCGGTCAGGGGCAGGCTGCCCTGCGGGCCGGGCCCGGCGGTCTGGATCTCCCAGGCCGACGACTCGGAGGAGACGATCTCGCCGAAGCCGATCCGGGTCGCTCTTGTCGCCGTCATGCCGCCTCTCCTGGCATCGATCTCCCCATTTTGGTCCCAGAATCTTCCTGTTTTGGCCCGCCGGGTTACCACCGTCGGTCAGGCCGATCAACAATTCAACTACTTGCAGCACTCAAGCCACTGGCACCGGAGTTGCTCCTTCCGGGTCGCATGCTGAAGCGACTGGGTCTTCGCCTCCTCGACCTGATCGACACGATCCCGCTCGGGTGGCTCGAGCCGTCCCGCCGACCGGTCCCGGTACCGGTCCGCCGGTTCCGCCACCCCTTCGCTCGGTAGCCGAAGCGTCGTGAGCCCTGGAGGACATCTCGTCACCACCGCTGCGGCCTGCGCGGCCGTCTACGCGGGAACCGGCAGCGTGGAGCTGGTCGCCGGCCTCGCCGCGGGCGGCTTCCTCATCGACGTCGACCACGCGGTCGACTACGTTCTCTTCGAGCGCCAGCGCGACCTGCGCCCGGCCGCGTTCCTCCGGTACTATCTCGGCGGGCGCGTGGAGCGGGTCGTCCTCGTGCTGCACTCCTACGAGCTGCTCGCCATCCTCGCCGCGCTCGCGTGGTTCACCCAGGTCGACTGGCTCTGGGGCTGGGTCTTCGGCATGCTACTGCATCTGCCGCTCGACATCATCTTCAACGGCAAGTTCGCCTCGGGCGGGCTCGTCCCCTTCTACAGCTTCATCGTGCGCGCCCGCGCCGGCTTCCGCGCCGCCCGCTTCGCGGACCGCCGCATGAAGCCGGTGCCCGCCGACGAGTTCTGGACGCCGTTCTTCGTGGGGGCCCGGCTCGCCGACGAGCCCGTCGAGCGGGTCGCCCCGCCCGCGCCCCGCTCGATCCCGGCCCGCGGCTAGCCGCCGGCCGGCGGCTCGCTGATCAGCGCCCAGTCGTCGATCCCGTCCACCGTGGGGGGCGCCGCGCTCGGCGTCGCGACCGTCCGCCCCTTGCTCGGCGAGAACCACACGAACTCGGCGGTCTCCCCGTTGCCCGGCTCGGGCAGCTCGGCGATCTCCGGACCGCTCACACCGGTCTCGCGCCGCTCGGCCTTCCGCGCGCGCTTGGCCTCCTGCTTGGCCTTGCGCTGATCTTCCTTGCGGCGCCGGTCGCCGCGATACATTCCCGGGTTCCCTGGCATTCGTGCCGCGCCCCCCGCCGCGTCGCGGTCTCCTGGCCGCCTGAGTGCTACGGTCGTGGTGCAGCTCTCCTTGCTCTACTTCCTTACTACATTCTTGGAATGCGTTCGGCTCGCCTTCGGCTGCACCTCGCCCTGCTACATGACGGGCCCGATGATCCAGGGCGCGAACTCCTCCTCGCCGACGCCGGAGAGCTCGCTCTTGCTCCGCTTGCCGGAGGCGACCGCGACGATCTCCTCGAAGATCTGCCGGCCGACCTCGGGCAGCGGCGTGCCCTCGAGGATCACCCCGCAGTTGATGTCCATGTCCTCCGACATGTGGCGGTACATGAGGCTGTTGGTGGCGAGCTTGATCGAGGGCACCGGCTTGCAGCCGAAGACGGAGCCGCGGCCGGTGGTGAAGCAGATCACGTTGCAGCCGCCCGCCACGAGGCCGGTGATCGACACCGGGTCGTGCCCGGGGGTGTCCATGAACACGAAGCCGCGGGTGGTGATCGGCTCGCCGTACTGGAACACGTCCATCATCGGGGTGGTGCCGCCCTTGCTCACCCCGCCGAGCGACTTCTCGTAGACGGTGGTGATGCCGCCCGCCTTGTTGCCGGGGGCCGGGTTGTTGTCCATGGCCTCGATGCCGCGGCAGTACCACTCCCACCACTTGTAGCGGTCGATCAGCTTCTTGGCCACGCCCTCGTTGATCGCGCGGCGGATCAGCAGGTGCTCGGCGCCGTAGATTTCCGGGGTCTCCGCGAGCACCCCGGTGCCGCCGTAGCGCACCAGCTCGTCGACCGCCCAGCCGAGCGCGGGGTTCGCGGTGATGCCGGAGGCCCCGTCGGAGCCGCCGCAGTTGGTGGCGAGGCAGATCTCGGACACCGGCTGCTTCGTGCGCTTCGCCGCGTTGGCCAGCGGCAGCAGCTTGGCCACCTCGCGGACCGCGGTCTCCACCGTCTTGCGGATCCCGCCCGCCTCCTGGATGTTGACCACGAAGGGCTTCCGCTCCGGATGGCCGGGCGCGGCCATGCGTTGCCGGTCCACCATGACCGCGGCCTGGTTCACCTCGCAGCCGAGCCCGATCAAGATGTAGGCCGCGATGTTCGGGTGCTTGGCGTAGCCGGCCAGCACCCGCTGCAGCGCCATGTGGTCCTCGCCGAACAGCTTGGTGCCGCAGCCCGACTTGTGGGTGATCGCGAGCACCCCGTCGATGTTCGGGTAGTCCCGGGTGACGTCGCGGAACTTGTCCTTCACGAACTGGCTCACGCTGGCCGAGCAGTTCACCCCCGAGATCACCGCTACATAATTGCGGGTGCCGACCCGCCCGTCGTCTCGAAGATAACCGTCGAAGTACCGCATCTCGTGGGGCGGATAGAACGCGACCGGCCGAACATCGGTACCCACTTCATAGTGCTGCTTGAGGTCCCCCACCGCCACGTTCTGGGTGTGCACGTGGTCGCCCACCGCGATGTCCGCGGTCGCGAAGCCGATGGGCTGCCCGTAGCGGCGCACCGTCTCGCCGGTGCGCCGGGCCCGCCGCGCGACCTTGTGGCCCGGCTTGATGTCCTGCCGCACCTCGATGCGGCCTCCCGCGTCCTCGAGGACGGTGCCGGCCGGGATCTCCTTCTTGGCGATCGCCACGTCGTCCTCGGGCTTCAGAATGATCGCCACGTCCGTGATCGCGTGCGTCGCCATGTCTGGTCTCTCTTCCCCCTCTCCCCTCGGGGGAGAGGGCGGGGTGAGGGGTAGCGGGTAGCCCACTCTAGCGTCCCGGCTCGCAAGTAGGCAAGCTGCACTGAATTTGACCGTCCTCCCTCTCCGGACTAGACTGCCTCCCATGTCCTTCACCGAGCGCACCGTCCGGGTCAACGGCATCACGCTCCACTATCTCGACTGGGGGCCGGCCGCGGCTCCGCCGGTGGTGCTGCTGCACGGCATCACCGGGCACGCGCGGGTGTGGGACCACCTGGCCGAGCGGCTCCTGCCCGGTCGGCGGGTGCTCGCCCTCGACCAGCGCGGGCACGGCGACAGCGAGCCCGCACCCGACGACGACTATCGCGTGGGCGCGATGGCCGACGACGTGGCCGCCTTCGCGGGCAGCCTGCGCCTCGACCGCTTCACGCTCGTCGGGCACTCGATGGGCGGGCGGATCGCGATCAAGTACGCGGGCGACCACGCGGCCCGGCTCGACCGGCTGGTGATCATCGACATCGGCCCCGACATCAACCTGGCCGGGCTCCAGCGCGTGCGCGACATGATGGCGAATGCGCCCGAGCGCATCGAGAGCGAGGAGTGGGCGGTCGAGTACATCCGGCGCGCCAATCCCCTGCAGAACGTCGACATGCTCCGCGAGCGCGTCCGTCACGGGCTCAAGCGGCAGCCCGACGGCGAGCTCACCTGGAAGTACGCCAAGGGGCTGCGCGACATGATGCGCGAGGGCCGGCGCGACGCGGTGGATCTCTGGGAGCCGCTGCCGCGCATCCCCTGCCCGACCCTGATCGTCCGCGGCGCGGAGAGCGACATCCTCGCTCCCGAGGTGGCCAAGAAGATGGCGGAGCGGCTGCCCGACGGGCGCGTGGTCGAGATCGAGGGCGCGGGCCACACCGTGCCCGCGGACCGCCCGGAGGAGTTCGTGCGGGAGATCCGCGCGTTCCTGGGAGCCTAGCCCTCGAACCCCTCACCCTGCCCTCCCCCCAGAGGGGAGAGGGTTAGCGGGCGCGGAGCCGGCGGGCGGCCTCGGCCCGCATCGTCTGCATCGCGTGGGTCTCCTGATCGGAGTAGCGCTCCTCGGCCCACGGATCGGCGTGCATGTGGTAGCCGTTGAGCTCCCAGAAGCCGGGCGGGTTCACGTCCAGGAACTCGAAGCCGCGCACCCACTTCGCGCTCTTCCAGAAGTAGAGCTTGGGCACCACCAGCCGGAGCGGCCCGCCGTGGTCCGGGGTGAGGTCACGCCCGTCGTGCTTGAGGGCCAGCAGCACGTCGTCGCCGACCAGATCCGACAGCGGCAGGTTCGTGGTGTAGTCCGGATCGGCGTGGATCATGACGTACTTCGCCTCGGGCTTCGGGCGGACCCGCTTCATGATCTCGCGGACGTGGACGCCCTCGAAGCGGTTGTCGAGCCGCGACCAGCGCGTGACGCAGTGGATGTCGCAGGTCACCTCCGCGCGCGGCAGGGCCTGGAATTCCTCCCAGCTCCAGCTCACCTCCTCCTCCACCAGGCCGAAGCAGCGGAACGACCACCGCTTCGGATCGAAGCGCGGAGTGAGGCCGTAGGTGAGCACGGGCCACTTCGTGGTCAGCACCTGCCCGGGCGGGGTACGCCGGGCCGCGTCCCGGGCGGGATCGCTCATGGCTGGCTCCTCATGCTCGGGCTCCTTTCACGCGACGAAGCGGTAGCCCTGACCGTGCGCGGTGAGGATGTGCGCCGGCCGCTCCGGATCGTCCTCGAACTTCTGCCGCAGCCTCAGGATGTGCGTGTCCACCGTGCGGGTGGTCGGGAACTGCTCGTAGCCCCACACCTCGTCGAGGAGCCGGTCGCGGGTGATGACCTCGCCCGGGTGCTCCACCAGGTAGCGCAGGAGGTCGAACTCCTTGCGGGTGAGCCGCACCTCCTGCCCGGCCTTGAACGCCTGCCGCGCCCGCAGGTGCACCCGCACGTCGCCGAACCCGAACTCCTCGAACTTCTGCCGCGGGCCGGGCCGGCGGAGCACGGCCCGGATGCGGGCCATCAGCTCGCGCAGGCTGAACGGCTTGGTGACGTAGTCGTCCGCCCCCAGCTCGAGCCCGAGCACCCGGTCCACCTCCTCGCCCCGCGCGGTCAGCATGATGACCGGGATGTCGAGCCCGCGCTCCCGCAGCTCGCGGCAGAGATCCCAGCCGCTCATTCCCGGCATCATCACGTCGAGCAGGATCAGGTCGGGCGCCTCCGAGAGGGCCAGGGCCAGCCCCCGGCGACCGTCGGGCGCCGCGACGGTCTGGTAGCCCTCGAAGCGCAGGTTGTCCTCCAGCCCGCGCACCATCTCGGGCTCGTCGTCGACGATCAGGATGCGCGGCACGGCCTCAGGCCCCGGGCAGGTGCAGGGTGAACCGGCTGCCCTCGCCGGGGCCCCCGTCCACCGTCACGCGGCCGCGATGGGCCTCCACGATGTGCCGGACCAGCGCCAGCCCCACCCCGCTCCCCCGCCGGCCCTGCGTCTCACTCCGTCCGATGCGATAGAACTTCTCGAAGATTCGCTCGCGCTCCGAGATCGGGATCCCGATCCCCTCGTCGGCCACCTCTACCGCCACCCCGCTCCCCTCTCGGCGGGCGCTGACCGCGATCTTCCGCCGGTCCCCCGAATACTTCATCGCGTTGTCGAGCAGGTTGGCGAGCGCCTGCTTGAGCGCCTCCGCGTCGAGCGGGACGTCGGGCAGGTCGGGCGCGATCGAGACGTCCACCGCGAAGCCCTGCTGGTGGAGGGGGTGCCGGAAGCTCTCGATCACCTCGTGGACGACCGGCTCCACCGGGCCATGCCTGATGTCGTAGCGCTGGCGCCCGCTCTCGATGCGCGAGAAGTCGAGCACGTTGTCGATCAGCCGGGTGAGCCGCTCGCTCTCCCGGGTGAGCACCGCGTAGTACTCGCGGCGACGCGCCTCGTCGGGCACACGGTCCATCTCGAGGGTCTCGGCGAACATGCGGATCAGCGAGAGCGGTGTCTTGAGGTCGTGAGAGACGTTGGCCACGAAGTCGGACTTGAGCCGCGCGATCTCGGACTCGCGGCGCTGGAGCCGGTAGGTCGCCACCAGCCCGGCGCCGATCAGGGCCAGCAGCAGCGCGAAGGCGGCCATGAAGCTCATGGCCTGCCGGCGGACCATGTCGCGCGGGGCCAGGCCGGCCGGCTCGTAGAGGGCCACGCGCCACGCGGGCAGCGCCTCGCCGAAGGGCACCGTGATGACCGGGGCCGCGCTCTCGAGCGGCCGGGAGGTCCAGACCGGGCGGCCGCTCGCGTCGACGACCACCAGCGCGCTCCGGCCCTCGGGCGCCGCGAGGGCCCGGTCGACCACGTCGCGGCCCAGCGTGCGATCGTCGCGGCGGAGCCCGACGAGGAGCGGGCCCCACCGCGAGCCGTGGAGCACGGTGGCCAGCACCACGCGACCGTCGACGTCGAGGTGCCGCCGCCCTCCCCGGTCCCAGAACCCCTGCGAGATCTCGGCCCGGAGCGCCGCGACGACCAGGCCCTCGTCGCGCGACCAGCGAGCCGGGTAGACCACGCGCCCGTCGCGGGCGCACAGGTAGGCCGCGTCGAAGAGCGGGTTGCGGCGGAGCCACGCCGCCACCGCGTCGGCGCCGAAGCCGCGATCGAGCGCGACCGCCTGCAGGTCGGCGATGCCGTCCTGCTCGGCGCGCACCACCGCCATCTCGACCTTCTCGGCCGCCATCGTCGCCGCGTCGCGGGCCTGTTCGCGGAGCTGCCGCTCGGCGGCCTGCTCCCAGCGGCGGAGCGAGAGATACCCGAGCGCGGCCAGCACCAGCGCCGCGGCGAAGACCGCGCCGAAGATCAGGAGCGGGAGGCGGGGTGGGGTCACGCCGGCTCGAGCAGGAGGCGCTGGATCAGCTGCTCCATCTCGGCGTAGGCCCCCTCGCCCACGTGGGTGAACCGCACCACGCCCTTCTTGTCCACGATGACCGCGGCCGGCCACGCCCAGTTGTCGTAGCGCCGCCAGATCGCGAAGTCGTTGTCCTGTACCACCGGGTAGCGGACGCCCAGCTCCCTGGTCGCGCTCGTGACCCGGTCGAGCGGCTTCTCCCAGAAGAACTCCGGGGAGTGCACGCCCACGATGGTGAGCCCCTGCTTGCCGTACCGCGCGTGCCAGTCCCGCAACTGCGGGATCACGTTCTTGCAGTTGTATCAGCCGTAGGTCCAGAACTCCACCATCACCACCCGCCCGCGCAGGGCCGCGAGCGAGAGGGGCTCGCTGTTGATCCAGGGACCGCCGGTGATCTCGGGAGCCGGCTCGCCCACCCGCACCTGGCGGCCGGCCGCGTCCCCCGGGCCGGTCGCCGGCCCGGGGGCGGCCAGGAGGAGCACCGCCGCGCACAGGGTCAGCACTCGGATCGCGCTCATGGTCACCTCCAGGAAGAGTCTAGCCGGACCCGGCCCCGCGATGTCACGCGGCTGTGAAATCTGGCCGGTACCCCCCGCGGGGGCCGCCTATAATGAGAATCGGCGAGCGGACGGGCATGGGCCCGTCCGGCAGCACCGACGCCGGGGCAACCTGCAGCGGGAAGGATGGAACGCATGAGTGACGACCGGAAGCTGGCGATGTTCATGGACTTCGAGAACATCGTCCGCGGGGTCAAGGAAGCGCAGTACAAGCAGTTCGAGATCAAGCTGGTCCTGGAGCGGCTGGTCGAGAAGGGCAAGATCATGGTCAAGCGGGCCTACGCGGACTGGAACCGCTACGCGGAGTACAAGCGCCCCTTCCACGAGCACGCCATCGAGCTGATCGACGTCCCCCAGAGCCGCTACAGCGGCAAGAACTCGGCCGACATCCGGATGGTGGTCGACGCGATGGACCTGGCCTACGCCAAGCAGCACGTGGACAGCTTCGCGCTCGTGTCGGGGGACTCCGACTTCTCCCCGCTGGTCTCCAAGCTGCGGGAGAACGACCGCTACGTGATCGGCCTCGGGGTCAAGTCCTCCTCGTCCGAGCTGCTGGTCGGCAACTGCGACGAGTTCATCTTCTACGAGGACCTGATCCGCGAGTCGAAGAAGACCACCTCCCTGCGCGGGCTGCCCGAGAAGAAGGCGGAGGCCTTCGCCCAGCTCATCGAGGCGATCCAGGCGCTGCAGCGCGAGAACAAGGACACGCTCTGGGGCTCCATGGTGAAGCAGACCATGATCCGGAAGAACCCCGCCTTCAACGAGTCCTACTACGGCTACTCGACGTTCTCGAAGCTGCTGGAAGAGGCGGCCAAGCAGAAGATCCTGACCCTCGAGCGCGACGCCAAGAGCGGGACCTACATCATCACGTCGATCGAGGGCGACCGCGCGGCCTAGCTAGTCCCGCCGGCTGATGACCTTCACCCGCCCGCTGTCGCTGATCAGCGCGGTCAGGATCCAGCTCACCACGCTCACCAGCAGGGCCCCCCAGAACGCGGCCCAGAACCCGGTCACGTGCAAGCCGGGGACGAACACCGAGACCAGCCACAGGCAGAAGGCATTCAGGACCAGGAGGAAGAGCCCCAGCGTGAGGAGCGTGATCGGGAAGGTGAGCACGACCAGGATCGGGCGCACCACCGCATTGATGATCCCGAGCACCAGGCCCGCCACCAGCGCGGAGGTGAGGCTGTCGAGGCCGATCCCCCGCACCAAGCGCAGGTGCGCGATCAGCAGCAGCGCCACCGTGTACACCACCACCCGCAGGATGAATCCCATGGCCCGGCCCCGAGTTTACACCCTGCTCCTGGCGGCGGGCCTGCTGCTGCTGGCCGGGGTGGCCGGGGCCGCGCCCGGCGTGCCCGGGGTCACCGTCGATCCGGCCCGGACCCGGGGCCCGGAAGGTGCGCCGGTGACCATCCTCGAGTGGAGCGACTTCCAGTGCCCGTTCTGCCGGGAGGCCCAGCCGGTCCTGGGCCGCTTGCTCGCCGAGTTTCCGGAACAGGTGCGGCTCGTGTTCAAGGACTTCCCGCTCCGGTCGCACGAGCTGGCGGTGCCGGCGGCGCTCGCCGCGCGCTGCGCGAGCGCCCAGGGCCGGTTCTGGGAATACCACGACCTGCTCTTCGTGGCGCAGCCCGCCTTCGCCCGCGACGAGCTCGTGGGCTACGCGCGGCGGCTCGGCCTCGACGTGCCGCGCTTCACCGAGTGCCTGGACGCGGCCCGGCTCCAGGAAGACGTGATGGCCGACCAGAGCGAGGGGCGCGCGGCGGGCGTGCGCGCCACCCCCACGTTCTTCGTCAACGGCCAGAAGATCGAGGGCGCGCTACCCATCGAGGAGTTCCGCGCCGCGGTCCGACGCGCCCTCCGCGAGGCCGGCGTCGCCCCGCCCCGCTGACGACCGACCGCCCCACCCGGACCAAGGAGACCCCCTCCCGTGACGACACCGCCGGTCAGCCTCTTCGTGAACGCGAGCACCGTGCCCTGGGTCGAGCGCCGGCCCGGCGTCTTCTGGAAGACGCTCTGGGAGGACGCCGACGGCCGGCACAAGGCGATCCTGATGCGCTACGAGCCGGGCGCGGTCATCCCCCGCCATCGCCACGTGGGCGACGAGCAGATCTACGTCCTCGAGGGCAGCGTGGCCGACGAGACCGGCGTCTGCACCGCGGGCAACTACGCCCGCCGCCCGCCCGGCTGCGTGCACACCGTGACCAGCCCCGCCGGCGCCCTCGTCATCGCCATCACCTCCGGGCCTACGGAGCCGGTGTAGCCGCGCGCGCTTCCGCTTTGGGTCGTGGCCCGGTGGGGGCGGGGGCGCGGCGGGGGTCCTCCCCGGAGCCGCTGACTCGCAGCCCTCGGCAGCCACTCGATGGAGCCACGAGACAGACCGCCTCACGCTTCGGTAACGCGCAGAAGCCACGGCTCCGGGGAGGACCCCCGCTCCGCCCGCTCCCCCACCGGGCCAGCACGTGAAGACGGAACCGGAGCGCGGCGGCTACACCGGCTCGGTTGGCCCGGAGGTGATGGCGATGACGAGGGCGCCGGCGGGGCTGGTCA
>DATFAJ010000477.1:0-2463 GCA_035254745.1 Candidatus Methylomirabilota bacterium
CATGACCGCGGCGACCACCGCGGCGGCCGCGCGCGCGGAGCGGCGCGCCGCGGCCAGCGCGAGCCCGCCCGCGCCGGCGAGCAGGAGGATCGACGCGCGAACGAGCAGCGGCTGGATGTCCGACCACGGAGGATAGGGTGAGGCCTGGCCCACCGCCGCCTCCTTCCGCGAGTAGACGTCGGTGACGCCGAACACTGCGGTGGTGAAGGCCCGGCCATCGCTCGATCCGGCCCAGGCGAGCCCCACGCCCAGGAGCAGGAACAGGACCAGGTGCGCCGCGATCAGCCCGCCCGGCCGCGGAGCCGCGTCTCGCCACGCGCGCGCGGCCAGGAGCGCGAGCGCGGGATAGGCCGGGAGCCCGTAGTGAGGCAGCTTGAACGGCGACAGCGTGAACAGCCCGAGGACGCCCACCGCCCAGAGGGCGAGCGCGACCCACGCCGTCTCGGCCGGATCGCGCCACGCCCGACGCCGTCCGAGGTCGACCACCGTCACCCCGGCGGCGAGAACCCACGGGAACGCGCCGAAGCCGGCCGCGGCGACGAACTCGAGCGCCGAGAGCGGGACGTCCTCGTCGGGGAACACGCGCATGCGGGCCACGTTCAGGACGTGATTGTCGACCACCGTGTACCAGAGGAACGAAGGCTCGGCCACCGCCACCACCGCGTACCAGCCCACGCCCAGCACGAGCATGAGCCCGACGCCCGCCACGGGCAGCCACGCGCGCACCGGCCGCACGCGCCCCGCCAGCCAGAGCGCGCCCGCCACCGCGAGCAACGGACCCACCAGCCCGAGCAGATCCTTGGCCAGCGCCGCCACCCCGAGCGCCGCACAGCCCAGCACCGCAACCTTCGCGGCCGGACCGCGAGAACGGCCCCGGTGCACTCCCCACAGCAGCCCGACGAATCCCCACTGGATCGCCGCCACGAACAGCGTCTCCGGCCGGAGGTAGCGCGCGAACGCGGCGAAGAGCGCGCACGAGAGCAGCGCCGCGCCGGCCAGCAGGCCCGCGCCGGGTCCGATGAGGCGGCCCCCGAGCAGGGCCGTCCCCGCCACCGCCAGCAGCGCGCCGAGCAGCGGGGCGAGGCGCGCCGCCCGCTCGGTGAGCCCCGACTGCCGGAACGACGTGGCGGTCAGCCAGTAGAGCAGCGGCGGCTTGTCGAAGTAGCGCACCCCGTTGAGGCGCGGGATGACCAGGCTGCCGCCCCGCATCTCGCGGGCGATCTCGGCGTGCTGACCCTCGCCGGGATCGTCCAAGGGAGCGCGCCCCAGGCCGGGCGCGAGCAGCAGGGCGGCCAGGCCCACCGCGGACACGACGGCGACGCCGACGTCGCGCAGGGCCGCCACTAGCGCGAGCGGCCGATCTCGTCCAGGATCCGCTTCTCGACCGACCGGTCGTCGGTCCGGTGCTTGACGCCCTTGGCGTAGACGCCGAAGTTGTCCCCACCCAGCCGGCGAGAGTCGGTGCGGATCCAGCCCACGTCGCGGTCCTCCTTGTCGATGTCCCACCCGAGGCGCTTCAGCACGGAGCGCGTCACCGTGTAGACCCGGTCGGCGAGCCCTCGGGGCGTGGTCGCGAGCCGCGCGGTCATGTCGGTCCCCCGCCGCCTCCGGGCTCGAGCCGCCCCGCACGCAGGCGCAGGGTGCGGTCCGCGAGGGCGGCCGCGTCGGCCCGATGCGTCACAAGGATAACCGAGGCGCCGCGCTCGCGGCAGAGCCCGCGCAGCTCCGAGAGGATCACCCCGGCGTGACTGTCGTCGAGATTGCCGGTCGGCTCGTCGGCCAGCACGAGCGGCGGCGCGTTGAGCACGGCCCGGCAGTAGGCCACCCGCTGCTGCTCCCCGCCCGAGAGCTGGGACGGGTAGTGGCCGCTCCGGTGGGCCACCCCGAGCCGCTCCATCAGCGCGCGCGCGGCCGGCAGCGCTTCGCTGCGCGAGCGGCCGACGTAGCGGGCGGCCAGCAGCACGTTGTCGAGCGCGGTGAGCCCGGCGATCAGCAAGTACGCCTGGAAGATGTAGCCGATCGACCGGCCGCGGACCGGGCACTGGGCCCGGCGCGAGAGCCGGCTCACGCAGACGTCGTCGAGCCAGATCTCGCCCCGGTCGGCCGGTTCGAGCAGCCCCAGCAGGTTGAGGAGGGTGGATTTGCCGGAGCCGGACGCGCCCGCCACCGCCACGAACTCGCCCGGCTTCACCTCCACGTCCACGCCGTCGAGCACCGGCACCGGCGCCCCGTCGGGGCCGCGGAAGGTCTTGCTGAGGCCGATCGCGCGGACGAGCATCGCGGCCGCTCAGGTCCCCCGCCGGATGGCCTCGGCGGGCGAGAGGCGCACGATCCGCAGGGTGGCGTACGTCGCAGCCAGCCCGCCGAGGATCACCGAGAACGCGATCGCGAAGGCCAGAAGCCGCGGCGAGAAGAGGAAGAGCTGCTGGCCGTCGCGCAGCACGCGCGCGTCGACCATCGTGC
>DATFAJ010000478.1:0-3082 GCA_035254745.1 Candidatus Methylomirabilota bacterium
GCCTTGCGTCCCGGCTCGACGAGCGGCATCGAACGCCTCCTGGATCTGCTCGGGTGGGTGAACCGGCGCCCGGCCGCGCGCCGGCGCCCATCCTACTCCCCGCGGCGATGTGGCGCTACCGGGCCGAAAGCCGACGACCGATGCGCTTCTCCACCACGTGGGTGACCGCCGAGAAGTCCTCTCGCCCCCACCCGCTGTCGAGCGCCTCGTCGTAGGTGCGCTTGGTCTCCTCCAGGATCGGCGCCGGCACCTGGACCGAGCGGGCCAGGTCGAGCGCGAGCGTCGCATCCTTGCGCATCAGCTCGAGCATGAACGTGGGGGAGAACTCCCCATCGAGGACCCGCTTGGCCCGCCGATCGAAGTAGGTGCCGTAGGCCATGCCGCCACCGTTCTTGACCACGTCGTAGAACGTGCCCGGGTCCACCCCGGACTGCACGCACACCGCCAGGGCCTCCGCCACCGCCACCGAGGTGACCGCGGCCAGGCCGTTGTGGATGAGCTTGACCCGGTTCGCCATGCCGGAGCCGCCCACGTACATGTGCATCTTGCCCATGATCTCGAGATAGGGCGCGATCGCCGGGAGACGGCCGGCCTCGCCGCCCACGATGAAGAAGATCTGCCCCTCCACCGCCTGGGGCTGGGAGCCCAGCATGGGCGTGTCCATGTGATCGACGCCCCGCTCCCGGAGCGCGGCGTGGAGCGCGGTGGTCACCTGCGGGCTCACCGTCGAGCAGTCGCACGTCACGAGTCCGCGGCGGGCCGCGGAGGCGATGCCGCCCGCGCCCAGGTAGACCTCGCGTACGATCGCATCGTTGGGCAGACAGGTGAAGAGCACCGCGCACTGGGTCGCGACGTCCGCCACCGATGCCGCCACCGCCGCCCCGGGCAGCCGCGCGGCGGCCGCTTGCGCGGCGGGGCTCGCGTCGTAGGCCACCAGCGAGACCCCGCCCTTGGCCAGGTTGCTGGCCATCGGCAATCCCATCGTGCCCAGCCCGATGAATCCGACTCGCTCGCTCATGGTCGCTCCTGACTCGATGTGGGACTGGATGGAGGATCAGATGACGGGCGCGGCGGCGCGTACCGGGTGGCGCGCGCCGTCCACGAGCAGCGCGGACCCTTCTCCGGTGTCCAGCAGGAACGGGGCGAGCTGCTGCACCGCCACGCGCCCGAAGCGCGCCCGGAAGAGTCCGCCGCGGATGCGGCAGAAGAGCAGCCCGTGCTCGGTCTCGAGCGTGCGCGGCTCGAGCGGCTCGCGATAGTCGCCCGCGAAGTGGAGCTCCACCGCTCGGAGCACCGCACCCTCGACGGTCAGACGGAGGCGCTGGACGACGAACGGGGTGTCGGCGGCCTCGAACCAGTTCCGCTCGCCCTGGCAGAGGACCAGACAGCGTCCGTCGTCGGTTCGGGTCATGGCCCGCAGGAAGAAGCGCAGCACCGCGGGATCGACGATCTCGGTGCCGTCGTGGAAGACGCGCCCGTCGCGGTCGACCTGGTAGCGGTACTCCCGCGCGGGCTCGGTCATCGCAGCCCGGCGACCGGCACCGACGGCTGGCGCACGACGCGGCGGGCCAGCAGGGCGCGCGCCTCCGCCGGGCGCCCGGCCCGCAGGTAGGCCGCCAGCAGCGTGTGCTCGAAGAGATCGCGCTGCGCCCAGCTGCCGCCCACCCGCACGAGCTGGTCGAGCACCGGCGCGAGCGCGGCGATCGTCTCCTCGTAGCGTCCGGCCGCGAACGCGGCCATCGCCGACGCCACCGCCGGCGTCACCGGGCCGGACGGCGCCCGCCCCTCCGCGTCCGCCACTCGCAGCTGGGCGATCCAGCGCTCGAGCGCGGCACCGTCTCCCGCCCCGGCCAGGGCGACCGCGCAGTGCGCGTCGACGAACGCGAGCCCGGGCGCCGGAAACGCGGTCCCCGCGTGCCGGGCCACCACGCGCCACGCCTCCGGCAGCGGCGCCGCGCCCGCGAGCTCACGACGCCAGAGCAGCGATGCCGAGTCCACCACGGTCGTGAACGCCGAGCACCGCGATCGGCCGGGCGCGATGCTCGACTCGTAGATCGCGAGCGCGGCGGCCGAATGTCCCAGACCCAGCTCGAAGAGGGCCCGGTGCCAGGACAGATGGCAGTGCAGCGCGGCTTCCGGCGGGTAGCCGGGCAGCCAGCGCTCGACGAACTCCGCCCCGATCTGGTCGTCGCCGCGCTCGTAGAGCACGTGGGCCCACGCGTGCGCGGCGTGGGCGTTGCGGGGCTCGAGCTCGAGCGAGCGCTCGATCAAGGGAGCGCCCGCCTTCCAGCCAAGCGCCTCCGTCCGCGCGAAGCCGTGCGCGCTCAGGAACCACCAGTCCTCGCCGTAGGCCGGGGCGAGTCCGTCGAGCAGCGCCAGCATCTCCTCGTTCCGCTCCTGGCGTCCGCTGAAGCCGATGAGGCCGTAGATGCCGTTGGCCGCGGCGAGGGCCACCACGTCCCGAGGGAACTCGCCCAGATGCTCGCGGACCAGAGCGAGCGCGCGGTCACCCGGCCCGCTCGCGGCGGCGGCCAGGGCCTCCACGTGCCCGCGCTCGCGACGTCCGAGCCCGCCCGCCAGCCCGAGCGCGGCGGTCGCGGCGGCACGGCCCTCGGACCCGCGGCCCGCGACCAGCAGGCTCCGCGATCGTCCGATGTGCGCCAGCGCGAAGCCCGGGTCGGCGGCGAGGGCGCGGTCGAATCCCTCGAGGGCGCCGTCGCGGGCGGCGAGGAGCCGGTCCACCGCGTCGACGTAGGCCGCCGCGGCCGCGGGCGACGCGGCGATCGAGAGCCCGTAGCGATCGGTCGGCATCGGAGGCTCAGCCGTGCGCGGACGTCGGCGGCACGCCGGCGCACACTCCGGCGCAGCGGAAGCACACGTCGATCGCGGCCGCGGTGACGAGGAGCACGAGGAGGCTCGGGGCCATGGGCGTGGCTCCGAGCGTATCCTCTCTGGGGGCCGACAGGCAACCGGGGCCAGCGGGCGGCGCCGACCCGGTCGAGCGAGACTAGGCGGGAATCGCGACGCGCTTGAGGATGTCGAGCTGGTCGAGGACCGTCCCGGCTCCGCGCGCCACGCAGGT
>DATFAJ010000479.1:0-4386 GCA_035254745.1 Candidatus Methylomirabilota bacterium
GAAGTCCGAAATCAGAGAACGACATGGAGCAGGTAACCTCGTGCGGGCAGGGAATTGGGCCCGTGGCCAGTCTTCCGCGGATGATCTTGACGCGCCCCACGATGCGGAAGCGGACGGGAAACGCGGTCTGCAGATGCAGGTCAGTTGGTTACAGCATACACGCCCTTCCCGCGGAAACGGAGAACTTTCCGCGGGAGCGGGCGGCCCCGCTCACTCGGCGCGCTGGGCCATTCGCTCCGCGATCTCGGCCTCGAAGAGGGCCAAAGTCAGCGGGCAGGGGGGCTCGTTGGTGTCGATGTGCTGGCACTCGAGCTCGCTGCATCGGACGAACAGCTTGCCGTTGCCGCCCAGTGATTGCCGGCGGCGGAGCGAGATGGAGACGGTCTCGGAGACGACGTTGCACTGGAACGACTTCGTGGGAGTCCGGGGCACGGTGTTCCTTTTCTCCCGGCCGTTGCGACCGAGGACCACAGTATACGTTATTTTTCGACCGTGGTGCGCTCGATGGCGAGGAGCTTGTCGAGCTCGATCACGCCGAGCATCTCCTTCTCGAGCGGGTCCCAATCGCGACGGGGCCGGCCCGCGCCGAAGCCGTCGCGCAGGTCCGCGTAGATCGCCTTCCACGCCTCGTAGGCGGCGAGCAGCGGAGTGGAGGGATCGGCCACGATCCGGTAGCCGAGCCCGCCCAGGTCGGCGAGGCTCATGCCGAGCCCGGCCAGCCCGCCGCGGCGGGTGAGGTACATGAGCGGCCCGCCGAGCCGCTGGCCGATGGCGCGCAGCTGCTCCGGGGTGTGGGCCATCGAGAGCAGCAGCACGTCGGCGCCCGCCTTGCGGTACATCTCGCCCCGCCGCAGGGCGTCATCCATGGTGCTGGCCCGCATCGCGTTGGTGCGCGCGATGATCAGGAGGTCGGGGCCGCGCCGGGCCGCGACCGCCGCCTCCACCTTGGCCGCCATCAGCTCCGCCGGGATCATGTGCTCGATCCCGACGTGGTGGTGCGCCCGCTTCGGCACCAGCTGGTCCTCGATCTCGATGGCCGCGAAGCCGGCCGCCTCGCTCATGCCGATGGTGCGGACCATGTGCATCGGGTCGCCGTAGCCGCACGCCCCGTCGAGGATGAGCGGCAGCGCCGACACCGCGCCGATGTCGAGCGCGGCCTGGCACATCTCGGTCAGGTTGAGATTGGCCTCGAGCGCCACCTTCTGGTAGCCGGTCGAGCCGCCGCCCAGGTACCCGGCCGGGAAGCCGGCCGCCTCCACCATCCGGGCCATCAGCGGATTGAGGACGAGGGGCGCGGTGACCGGCAGCGGGCCCTGCAGCCGCGCGCGGATGGACGGGCTCATGGGCGCCTCACACCGCCAGGAAGCCGCCGTCGACCACCAGCTCGGTGCCGGTGATGTACGACGCCTCGTCGGAGGCGAGGAACAGCACCGCGTGGGCGACCTCCTCCACCCGCCCCTCGCGCTTCATCGGCACCGCGTCGAGGAACGGCTGGCGCCACGCCGGATCCGCCGAGACCTTCGAGGTGCGCATCGGCGGCATGAAGCCCGGGTGCACCGAGTTGACCCGGATGCCGTCGCGCGCGTACTGGACCGCGGCCGACTTGGTCATGATGCGCACCGCGCCCTTCGAGGCGTTGTAGGCCATGTGCAGCCGGTCCTGGCCGACGAAGCCCGAGATCGAGGAGATGTTCACGATGGCCCCGCCTCCCGATCGACGCATGGCGGGGACGGCGTGCTTCATGCCGAGGAAGACGCCCTTGGCGTTGACGTTCATGATGCTGTCCCACGACGGGGTGCTCGTGGTGTCCGGGTCCGACGAGCCGCTGATCCCGGCGTTGTTCACCAGGATGTCGAGCCGGCCGTAGGCGCCGGTGGTGGACCCGATCACGTCTTGCCAGGCGGTCTCGCTCGTGACGTCGAGCCGGGCGAGGCGGGCCTTGCCTCCGCCGCCGGTGATCTTGGCGACGACCTGCTGGCCCGCCGCGTCGTCGACGTCGGCCACCACCACGGTGGCCCCCTCCCGCGCGAAGATCAGGGCCTCGCTCTCGCCCATGCCGTGCGCGCCGCCGGTGATGATCGCGACCTTTCCTGCGAGTCTCATGATGGCTCCTCCTGGTGGCCCCGCCCGGGAACGAGATCGAGGAGACGGGACCGGCGATGCATCGGTGGATCCTCCGGCGCTGGCGTGCGTGGGACGGCGAAGCGGCGCCTACTATAGCCCGCCGCGCTGGCGCGGGCAATCGAGGTCGGCTCGGCGCGCCCGCCGACTTCGCCCCGGCCGACTCCCCCGCGCCCGAGGGCTCGGGAGCCTGGCCGGAAAGCCGCGCGCCCCGCTCCTTCCGCGTCACGGTATACTCCTGCGCCGTGAGGAGGACGTCATGCGCGCGGTGATCTGTCACGCCTGGGGAGCGGTCGAGAGCCTGAAGGTCGAGGAGGTCGCCGCGCCGGTCCCGGCCGCCGACGAGGTGCTGATCGAGGTGCGGGCCACGTCGGTGAACTACGCCGACTCGATCATGGTGGCGGGCAAGTACCAGACGCGCCCGCCGTTTCCGTTCAGCCCGGGGCTCGAGACCGCGGGCGTGGTCGCGGCCTGCGGTGCGCAGGTGACACGCTTCCGCCCGGGCGATCGGGTGATGGCCACCCTCGGATGGGGCGGGCTCGCCGAGCGGGCGGTGGCCAAGGAGAGCGAGACCTTCGCGATCCCGGACGGCATGTCGTTCGAGGAGGCGGGCGCGTTCCCGATCGCCTACATCTCGAGCGACGTGGCGATCCGCTGGCAGGGACGCCTGGAGCCGGGCGAGACGCTCCTGGTGCTCGGCGCGGCCGGGGGCGTGGGGCTCACCGCGGTGGAGATCGGCCGTGCGATGGGGGCCCGGGTGATCGCGGGCGCCAGCACCGCCGAGAAGCTCGCGGTGGCCAAGGCGCACGGCGCCGACGATCTCGTGAACTACGCCACCGAGAAGCTCACCGAGCGGGTCCTGGCGCTGACCGGGGACAAGGGCGCGGACGTCTGCTTCGACCCGGTCGGCGGCGAGCTTGCCGACGCGGCGCTCTCCGCGCTCGGCTGGGGCGGGCGGATGCTGCTGGTGGGCTTCGTGGGCGGCGTCCAGCAGATCCCGGCCAACCGGCTCCTGGTCAAGAATCGCTCCGCGCTCGGCTGCTCGCTGCGCTACTACCGCAACCAGGCCCCGGACAAGCTCCGCCGCTCGGTCGAGGCGCTGCTCGCCTGGTACCGCGAGGGCCGGCTCAAGCCGCTGGTCAGCCACCGCCTGCCGCTCGAGCGCACCGTGGAGGCGATCAAGCTCCTCACCGACCGCAAGGCGCTCGGCAAGATCGTGGTCGTGCCCGGGCGGGGCTGAGCCGTGGAGATCCGCACCGAGGCGCACGGCCCCCACGTGGTGGTGGTCACCGTCGACAACCAGCCGCGGCTCAACGCGATGACGCGGGCGATGATGGCCGACCTGGCCCGCGTGTGGGACGAGCTCGAGCGCGGGCCGTGCCGCGTCATCGTGCTCACCGGCGCGGGGCCCCGGGCCTTCTGCGCGGGCGCCGACATCAGCGGGGACCTGAGCGCGGCCCCCGGGGCCGCGCGGGTGATCAGCCACGCGCTGCTGAAGTACGACGCCTACAGCAAGCCGATCGTGGCCGCGGTCAACGGCGACTGCGCGGGTGGCGGGGTGGAGCTGCTGCTCGCCACCGACGTCCGCGCCGCGGTGCCCTCCGCGCGCTTCGGCCTGCCGGAGGTGAAGTGGTCGATCTACCCGTTCGGCGGGGCCACCGTGAAGCTGATCCAGCAGATCGGCTACGTGCACGCGATGGACCTGCTGCTGACCGGGCGTCTCATCGACGCCACCGAGGCGGCCCGCCTCGGCCTGATCAACCGGGTGGTGCCCGCCGAGGGCCTGATGGCCTGGGCCCTCGAGACCGCGGAGGCGATCGCGGCCAACAGCCCGTCCGCGGTGCAGGCGGTGAAGCGGCAGATCAGCGCGACCATCGCCGATCACGCGCGGGCCCGCGAGGCGCTGGACCAGGAGCTGGGCGACCGGGTGCGGGCGAGCGCCGACTTCCAGGAGGGCGTGGCCGCTTTTCTCCAGAAGCGGCCGCCCCGCTACGAATGAGGAAGGCCCCGTGACCGTTCCGGTCCGCGTCCACATCCGAGTGCCCGGCACCGCGCCCATGCCCGAGCTGATGCGCCTGATCCAGGGGATCGAGGCGGCCGGCTTCGACGGCGCCGGCATCCTGGACAGCCAGCTCCTCTCCCGCGATACGTTCGTCACGCTGGGGCAGGCGGCCACCCACACCAAGCGCCTCGCCCTCTTCCCGGCGGTCACCAACCCGTTCACCCGCCATCCCTCGGTGCTCGCGTCCGCGATCCAGACCGTGG